>NZ_JBYQFR010000020.1:0-58703 GCF_058266945.1 Arthrobacter sp. E70
CATCCCCTACGAGATCACCGACCGCCGCGCCGGAGACCTTCCGGCGTTCTGGGCAGACGCCGCCTCAGCCCTCGCCGACCTCGGCTGGTCCACCACCAAAACCGTCGACCAAATGTGCGAGGACCACTGGCGCTGGCAGAAAAACAACCCGAACGGCTACGCCTCCTGAGCCCAACCCCGTCGATTGCTCCATAACTGCCGTTTTGGTGCCCCAAAAAGGCAGTTACGCAGCAATGGATGGCGATTAATGCGGAACGGCCGCCCACCTGTGAAAGGTGGGCGGCCGTCGTCGTTGCTACTTTCAGCGGGCCGGGTAGTCCCGCTCCGGCTCGCCGATGTACAGCTGGCGCGGGCGGCCGATCTTGGTGTTGGGGTCGCTGATCATTTCGCGCCACTGGGCGATCCAGCCGGGCAGGCGGCCGATGGCGAAGAGCACGGTGAACATCTTCTCGGGGAAGCCCATGGCCTTGTAGATGAGGCCGGTGTAGAAGTCCACGTTCGGGTAGAGCTTGCGCTGGATGAAGTAGTCGTCGCTCAGCGCTTTCTCTTCCAGGCGCATGGCGATGTCCAGCAGTTCGTCGTTGCCGCCGAGCTTCTCGAGGATCTCGTGGGCGGTGGCCTTGACGATCTTGGCGCGCGGGTCGTAGTTCTTGTAGACGCGGTGCCCGAAGCCCATGAGGCGGACGCCGTCCTCCTTGTTCTTGACCTTCTCCATGTAGTCCTCGGGCTTGAGGCCCTCGGCCTGGATCTGGCGGAGCATCTTCAGCACGGCCTCGTTGGCGCCACCGTGCGCGGGGCCGAAGAGGGCGTTGATGCCGGCAGAGACGGAGGCGAAGAGGTTGGCGTTGGAGGAGCCCACCAGGCGCACCGTGGAGGTGGAGCAGTTCTGCTCGTGGTCCGCGTGCAGGATGAGCAGCAGGTCCAGCGCCTTGACGATGACGGGGTCCAGCTCGTACTGCTCGGCGGGCAGGCCGAAGCTGAGGCGCAGGAAGTTCTCCACCAGGTTCATGGAGTTGTCCGGGTACAGCATGGGCTGGCCGATGGACTTCTTGTGCGCGTAGGCGGCGATGACCGGCAGCTTGGCCATCAGGCGGATGGTGGAGACCTCCACCTGCTCGGCGTTGAACGGGTCCAGCGAGTCCTGGTAGAACGTGGACAGTGCGGAAACGGCCGAGGACAGCACCGGCATGGGGTGCGCGTCGCGGGGGAAGCCGCCGAAGAAGCCCTTGAGCTCTTCGTGGAGCAGGGTGTGGCGGCGGATCTTCTGGTCGAACTCGTCCAGTTCCGTGGGGGTCGGCAGGTTGCCGTAGATCAGCAGGTAGGACACCTCGAGGAAGCTGGAGTGCTGCGCCAACTGTTCGATGGGGTATCCGCGGTAGCGCAGGATGCCGGCATCGCCATCGATGTAGGTGATTGCCGAGGTGGTTGCTGCGGTGTTCATGAAGCCGGGGTCGAACGTCACGGCACCGGTCTGCTTCAGCAGCTTGGAGACGTCGTAACCTTCGTTCCCTTCAACAACCTGGATGCGCGGGAGCTTCAGCTCGCCACCTGCGTGGAGCAGGGTCGCAGCATTGTTGGTCTCAGTCATGGAGTCCCCTTCATGAGGCGCCTTTGGCCTCTGTCGAAAGCTTGATCCAACATCAGGTGAGCCGCGCACTGCACCTGAGGACACAGGTTCCAACACCCGGGCTGCCTTCTTGTAGAAAGCCACCATTGATCAGTTAAAAAGTACCGCTCCTTGGCGGGTGTCACTAATCCGCGACAGCGCCACAAGGCCTAAAATGCAGCCGATGTGACGCGAGTCACAGGATTGTTACTTGGCGTCCCGCCCTGCGAGCCTGCCCACTGCTGCGTCGATCCGCTCGTCGGTGCCGGTGAGGGCCACCCGGACGTACCCGTTGCCTGCTTCTCCATAAAAGACGCCGGGGCCCACCACGATGCCGCGTTCGGCGAGGCGCGACACGGTGTCCCACGTGCCCTCCCCCGCCGTCGACCAAAGGTACAGCCCGGCGTCGGACTCCTTGATTTCCAGGCCAAAGTCCAGCAGTGCGGGCACCAGCCGCTCACGCCGGCCGCGGTACAGGTCCTTCTGGGCTTCGACGTGCGCGTCATCCCCGAGGGCAACGCGCATGGCTTCCTGGATCGGGTAGGGCACGATCATGCCCGCGTGCTTCCGGCTGTTGACCAGGTTGGGCATCAGGTCCGGATCGCCCGCCACGAACGCAGCCCGGTAGCCGGCAACATTGGACTGCTTGCTCAGTGAGTACACCGCCAGCAGGCCCTGGTGCGATCCGCCGGCCACGCGCGGGTCCAGGATGCTGGGGACAGGCTGGCCGCCGCGCTGGACATCCCATTCGCCCCAGCCCAGCTCCGCGTAACACTCGTCCGAGGCCACCACGGCGCCCAGTTCGCGGGCCTGCTCCACCAGCGTCTTCAATGAGTCCGCATCCCGCACGCTGCCGGTGGGGTTGCCGGGTGAGTTCACCCAGATCAGCCGGACCCGTGAACGGGTCGCCTCGTCGAGTTCGTCCAGGTTGTCCGTGGCCACGGAGGTGACGCCGGCCAGGGTCGCGCCGATATCGTACGTGGGGTAGGCCACCTTGGGGCGGATGACGACGTCTCCGGGCTTCAGGCCGAGCAGCAGCGGCAGCCACGCCACGAGTTCCTTCGAACCAACCGTAGGCATGATGTTGCGTGGATCGAGGCCTGTCACACCACGGCGCCGTTCGAACCAGCCCGCGATTGCTTCGCGCAGGGCGGGCGTGCCGTGGACCGTGGGGTAGCCCGGGGCGTCCGCAGCGGCCTTCAGGGCGTCCTGGATCAATGCCGGCGTGGGGTCCACGGGCGTTCCGATGGACAGGTTGACGGCTCCGCCGGGGTGCTCCGTTGCCTTCGCCAGGTACGGCGCCATGGCCTCCCACGGGTAGTCGGGCAGATCCAGACCAAACGGGTTCACTGCTGCGGTCACTGTCGTCGACCGGTCAGTGGTCTTGGTTCTGCGGGGGCAGCGCAGCGATCATCGGGTGGTCCTTGCCCGTGTTGCCGATCTTGGCTGCCCCGCCCGGGGAACCGAGGTCATCAAAGAACTCCACGTTGGCCTTGTAGTAGTCGGCCCATTCGTCGGGGGTGTCGTCCTCGTAGTAGATGGCCTCCACCGGGCATACCGGTTCGCAGGCTCCACAGTCGACGCATTCGTCCGGATGGATGTACAGCGAACGCTCGCCCTCATAGATGCAGTCGACGGGGCATTCTTCAATGCACGCCTTGTCCTTGACATCCACACACGGCTGCGCGATTACGTACGTCACGTCCCTGGCCTCTCCACGTTGGGGTTCCGGCGTCCCGCCGGCTCTTGCATCCGGCGGCACGGCCGGAGTCTGACATCTGAGCCTATTATCTCCCAGCCGGTTACCGCGAACCTAGCCGGGACCCTAGTATGAACTGGTGAGTCAGCCAGTACCCCCGCCCGCCCGGTTCCTTTCCTCTGCGGCACCGGGAATCCGGGTAGTGGTGCGGTACCGGATCGAAGACGGTTTCACCGACGCGCTGGGGCACCTGGTGGCGTGCGACGCCGGTTCCTGCACCGTCCGAACCCGGCAGGCCGACGTCGTCATTCCCCTTGAACGCGTGGTGGCCGCGAAGGAAGTGCCGCCGGCTCCCCCGCGCCGCCGCCCGGCCGCGCACTGAGCAAGCCTGTCGCTGCGCAGGGACTGTCCCCGCGCCGCGAGCCACGCCTTCACTGCGCACGTCGGTACGTCGCCAGGGCCTCTCGAACCATCCATACGAACTCCCCGGGCTCGTTCAGGAGCATTTCAAAGGTCACGCGAAGGGACGGAACGCCCGTGACAACGGTAGCGTTCCACCGGCGCCTGTCCTCCCGGTACGCTGCGCGGTTGCTATGGTGGGCGAGACCGTCCGTCTCGATGCCCAGCAGACCGTCCACCAGGAGATCCAGGTGTCCCATCCTGGAATGCTGACCTGAAGTTCGACGGTCAGCCCCGGGGCGCCCAGCAAAAGAGCCAGGTGCAAAACTGTCGGGCGCAGTGACGGCGGATCTCACTGCGCAGCGGCTGCCCCTGCGCACTGTGGCGTCACCTCACGGGGCCTGCCGGAACGCAGAATGCCACCGGCAAGGTGCCGGTGGCATTCTGTTCGATCAGGGCTTTGCTAGGCCTTGGCGCGGGCGCGGTTGGCCTTGGCACGCTCGTTGGAGTCGAGGATGACCTTGCGGATGCGGATGGCTTCCGGGGTCACCTCCACGCACTCGTCCTCGCGGGCGAATTCGAGCGACTCTTCGAGGGTGAGCTCGCGCGGCGGCGTCAGGTTCTCGAAGGTGTCCGAGGAAGCGGCACGCATGTTGGTGAGCTTCTTTTCCTTGGTGATGTTGACGTCCATGTCGTCGGCGCGGGAGTTCTCGCCCACGATCATGCCTTCGTACACCTCGGAGGTGGGCTTGACGAAGAAGGAGCCGCGCTCCTGCAGGTTGATCATGGCGAACGGGGTAACAACACCAGCACGGTCGGCAACCATGGAGCCGTTGGTGCGGTATTCGATCGGTCCGGCCCACGGCTCGTAGCCCTCGGAGATGGAAGCTGCGATGCCCGCGCCGCGGGTGTCGGTGAGGAAGCGGGTGCGGAAACCGATCAGGCCACGGGCCGGAACGATGAATTCCATGCGGCACCAGCCGGTGCCGTGGTTGGCCATGTTGGTCATCCGGCCCTTACGTGCTGCCATCAGCTGCGTCACGGCGCCCAGGTATTCCTCGGGCACGTCGATGGTCATGTGCTCCATCGGCTCGTGGACCTTGCCGTCGATGGTCCTGGTGACCACCTGGGGCTTGCCCACGGTGAGTTCGAAGCCTTCACGGCGCATCTGCTCCACGAGGATGGCCAGCGCCAGCTCGCCACGGCCCTGGACTTCCCAGGCGTCGGGGCGCTCGGTGGGGAGCACCTTGATGGAGACGTTACCGATCAGTTCCTTGTCCAGCCGGTCCTTCACCTGGCGTGCAGTGACCTTGGCACCCTTGACCTTGCCGGCCAGGGGCGAGGTGTTGATACCGATGGTCATGGAGATCGCGGGGTCGTCAACGGTGATCAGCGGCAGCGGCTGCGGGTTTTCGACGTCGGTCAGGGTTTCACCGATGGTGATGTCCTCGATACCGGCGACGGCGACGATCTCGCCGGGGCCGGCAGACTCCGCGGGAACACGCTCCAGAGCCTTGGTGGCGAGCAGCTCGGTGATCTTGACGGTCTTCAGCTCACCGTTCTGGCGGGCCCAGGCAACCTGCTGGCCCTTGCGGAGGGTGCCGTTGTAGATGCGGAGCAGCGCGAGGCGGCCCAGGAACGGGGAGGCGTCCAGGTTGGTGACGTGCGCCTGCAGGACACCTTCCGGGTTGTAGGTGGGAGCCGGGATGTGCTCGATGATGGTCTTGAACAGCGGCTCAAGGTCCTCGTTGTCCGGGGCGGAGCCGTTGGCCGGCTGCTCCAGGGATGCGCGGCCAACCTTGGCGGCGGCGTAGACGACCGGAACTTCCAGGACCTTGTCCAGGTCCAGGTCCGGCACTTCGTCGGCCAGGTCGGATGCCAGGCCAAGGAGGAGGTCCATGGACTCGTGCACCACTTCGTCGATGCGGGCGTCCGGGCGGTCGGTCTTGTTGACCAGCAGGATCACCGGCAGGTGCGCGGCAAGGGCCTTGCGGAGCACGAAGCGGGTCTGGGGCAGCGGGCCTTCTGAAGAGTCAACGAGCAGCACAACGCCGTCAACCATGGACAGGCCGCGCTCGACCTCGCCGCCGAAGTCGGCGTGGCCGGGGGTGTCGATCACATTAATCGTGATGGTCTCGCCCTTGGAGGACGGACCGTTGTAGGCCACCGTGGTGTTCTTGGCCAGGATGGTGATGCCCTTTTCGCGCTCCAGGTCACCGGAGTCCATCACGCGGTCTTCGAGGTGGTTGTGCTCGGCAAAGGAGTTGGTCTGCTTGAGCATGGCGTCGACCAGGGTGGTCTTGCCGTGGTCAACGTGGGCCACGATCGCGACGTTGCGCAGGTCACTGCGCGATGCAGTGGCTACCGCAGTGTTGGTGGTGGTTTCAGACATGCGTAATGGCTCGATTCAGTGGGTCAGCTGTAGCATCGCGACATTTCCAACTGGAACGCACGACGGATCCGGCCCTTAACACAGGGCACCTTGCTCCATTCTAGCCGGTGTGCCATTTATTGGCCTAAATTCCCCGCGGACTCCCGGCGGCCGGGACCGGCATGCCGGGAGGCCGGATAGCCGGGCTGTGATGAAATTCACTCGCAGCCACTGCCTCGTGGCATGATTGCTGTGACTTAGACCACCACTGCCGGAGACAAAGATGCCGCCAGCAACGGGCCGCACGCGCCCCGCCCCTGCCAGGGCGTCAGCCCTTGTGTTGGCTGCCGCCCTCAGCTTTTCGGGGATGGCCGGACTCACCGGTTGTTCCGCTTCCGCTTCGCCGTCTGCCCTCCCGGCCAATGCGGCAGGAACCCTGCCCGGCGGCGCCGGGGCCACGACCGCAGGCGCAACCGGCGTGACAGCAACCGCCAAAGTCCGGAACCCTTCCAACGGCCGGCTGGAGGCAGTGGTGCCCGACGTCGCCAGGACCGTCCTGCTGATTGGCGATTCCCAGTCCGAACCGGCGGACGGCTGGCCCCGCGTGGGCCTCGCCGCTGCGGGGTACAACGTGTACTTCTGTGGCCGGGGCGGCACGGGGTTCGTTGCAGCCAACGGGTCCACCGGTAATTACGTCGACGCGCTGCTGCGGGGCGACTGGCAGCTTCCCTCCGGCACCCCGGCGCTGATCGTGGTTGAAGGTGGCGGCAATGATGCCGCCAGCGGAGCGGCCAACGCCCGGATCGTGGAGAACGCGGAGCGCCTCATCGCTGAACTGCAGGGCCGTTACCCCGGAACGCGGGTGGCGATGATCGGCACCCTGGCACGTGGAAAGGACGACGGCGGGGGTCGCCGCAGCGAGGTGGACTCGCTGTTGGGTTCCGTGGCGGCAGCGCACGGCCTGCCCTTCGTTTCCGTGGGCGACTGGCTGACCAGGTACGGGCTTGAGAAGGACCTGGCTGACTCGGTCCATATGAATGCCGACGGCCGCAGGGCGCTGGGAAGCCTGCTGGAGCGCAGGCTCCGCGAGCTGGGGCTGGACCGGAAGATGACGCCGGCGCCGGACCAGGCTCCCCTGGCTGCGGTCCCTGCCACGGGCAGCCCACTTCAGGACTGACCACGGCACCCGGGCGCCGGGAGCGTTCCAACAAGCAAAAGGAAACGGCTGGAGCCGGAGCCCGAAGGCCCCGGCTCCAGCCGTGATCCGTGCTGCTGCGCTACGCGACCTCTGGCGGAAGCATCAGCTTGGCACCCGGGATGGCGTTGAGCAGGGCCTTCGTGTAGTCCTGCTTCGGCGACTCGAAGACCTCGTCCGTGGATCCGGTCTCCACCAGGCGTCCCTTTTCCATCACGCAGACGTGGTCGGCGATCTGCCGGACCACCGCGAGGTCGTGGGTGATGAACAGGTACGTCAGCCCGAGGTTGGCCTGCAGGTCGGCCAGCAGGTTCAGCACCTGGGCCTGCACCAGCACGTCCAGGGCGGACACCGCTTCGTCACAGATGATGACCTCGGGGTCCAGCGCCAGCGCACGCGCAATGGCAACACGCTGCCGCTGCCCGCCGGAGAGCTCGTTCGGGTAGCGCTGCATGGCGGACTGGGGCAGTGCCACCTGGTCCAGCAGGGTCCTGACCTTCTTCTCCCGGCTCGCCTGGTCACCAATCTTGTGGACCCGCAGCGGCTCCTCGATGGTGCGGTAGATGTTGTACATCGGATCCAGCGAACCGTAGGGGTCCTGGAAGATCGGTTGGACCCGCCTGCGGAACTTGAACAGTTCGGCAGGCTTCAGCGCCGAGGTGTCCACGCCGTCGAACAGGATCCGGCCGTCCGTCGGCTTCTCCAGCTGGAGCACCATCTTGGCCACGGTGGACTTGCCCGAGCCCGACTCCCCCACGATCGCCGTCGTGGTGCCGCGCCGGACGTCGAAGCTCACGCCGTCAACGGCAGCGAAGTCCGTTGCCTTGCCCAGCCCGGAGCGGAGCTTGTAGACCTTCCGCAAGTCCTGGATCTGCAGGAAGCTGTCCTGCTTCACCGTTTCGGCGGCAGGCGCCAGCAGGTCTGCGGCCTCCACGCCCTGTTCCTTGGCGACCTGGATGCGGCGGCTGGCGAGCGAGGGTGCCGACTCAACGAGGCGCTTGGTGTACGGGTGCTGCGGGTTGCGCAGGAGTTCCAGCGAGGGGCCCGCTTCTACGACGCGGCCCTGGTACATGACCACCACTTTGTCTGCGCGCTCGGCTGCCAGCCCCAGGTCGTGGGTGATGAGCAGCACGGACGTGCCGAGCTCGGTGGTCATGGTGTCCAGGTGGTCCAGGATCTGCCGCTGCACGGTCACGTCCAGGGCCGACGTCGGCTCGTCAGCAATCAGCAGGCGCGGCTGGCAGGACAGGCCGATGGCGATCAGGGCCCGCTGGCGCATGCCGCCGGAGAACTCGTGCGGGTACTGGTTGGCCCGCCGCTTGGAGTCCGGCAGTCCGGCCTGGGACAGCACCTTGGCGATATCGTCCGGCCCGCTGGGCCGGCCGTTCGCGCGCAGCGTTTCCCGGACCTGGTAGCCGATCTTCCACACCGGATTCAGGTTGGACATGGGGTCCTGCGGAACCATGCCGATGGTGTTACCGCGCAGTTCGATCATGCGCTGCTCACTGGCATGCGCAATATCCTCGCCGTCCAGCAGGATCTGGCCGCCTGACACCCTGCCGTTGTTGGGCAGGAGCCCGATGGCCGCAAGCGCCGTGGTCGACTTGCCGGAGCCCGACTCCCCCACGATGGCCACGGTCTCGCCCGGCATGATGGTCAGGTGGGCGTTGCGCACCGCCTGGACTTCGCCGCCACCGGTCTTGAAGGTGATGGCGAGGTCGCGGATTTCAAGCAGCGGCCGCACGCCGGCGGTCCGGGCCTCGTCGATGCGGACGTCTGGAGTTGTCATCTCTTTATCTCTCATCGCTGGCGGCTCTTCGGGTCAAGGGCGTCGCGAACGGCGTCGCCCAGCATGATGAAGCTCAGCACGGTGATGGACAGCGCCGCGGCCGGGTAGAGCATGATTTCCGGCCGGGTCCTGATGGACGCCTGCGCACCGGCGATGTCATTGCCCCAGGACATGATGCTCTGGGGCAGGCCGATGCCCAGGAAGGACAGGGTGGCTTCGGCGACAATGAACACGCCCAGTTCCAGCGTCGCCAGGACGATGATCGGAGCCAGGGCGTTCGGCAGCACATGGCGCAGCAGGGCGCCGAACTTGGAAACACCCAGCGCACGCGCCGCCGTCACGAAGTCGGCGTTGCGCACTTCGATCACCGCACCGCGGGTAATGCGGGCCATCTGAGGCCATGCCAGGAGCGAGATGACGAAAACCACCGTCCAGACGCTCTTGTTCTCGCGGAACAGGGGCAACTGGGTGATCACCAGCGCACCCAGGACGAGCGGCAGGGCGAAGAAGATGTCACCGAGCCGGGCGAGCACGGCGTCGATCCAGCCGCCGTAGTATCCGGCGAGGGCGCCGATGGTCACGCCGATCACCAGGACGCACAGCACCGAGAGCACACCCACGGACAGCGAGGCCTGGGTGCCGTGGATGACGCGGGAGTAGACGTCGCAGCCCTGGAAGGTGAACCCGAAGGGATGCCCCGCGGTCGGCCCGCCTTCGGAGTTGGCCAGCTCGCAGTTCTCATTCGGCGGCACCGAGGAGAAGAGCCCGGGGAACAGGGCGATCACAATGAGCATCAGGATGAGGATGGTCGAGATGATGAACAGCGGACGACGGCGGAGCTTGCGCCAGGCGTCGGCCCACAGGCTGAGGGGGGCTTGGTCAGTCTTGACCGCGTCCGTGGCCTGCAGCGGCGTCTCATCGATGGGTGCCACGAAGTGGCTGTTGTTACTGGTCATAGCGGATCCTCGGGTCAAGCCAGGCGTACAGGAGGTCGACGAGCAGGTTGGCCACGACGAACACCAGCACCAGCACGCTGACGATGGAGACGATCGTGGGGCCTTCGCTGCGGAGGACAGCCTGGTAAAGCTTGTTGCCGACTCCCGGTACGTTGAAGATGCCTTCAGTGACAATGGCACCGCCCATGAGGCTGCCAAGGTTGGCGCCCAGGTAGGTCACCACCGGAATCAACGAGTTGCGCAGGATGTGCGCCAGCACCACGCGGGGCCGGGACAGGCCCTTGGCAGTGGCCGTCCGCACGTAGTCGGCGTTCATGTTTTCGCTGACCGACGCCCGGGTCAGCCGGAGCACATAGGCGAACGATACGAGCCCCAGGACCACCGCGGGAAGCAGCAGCGTGCCCCAGTTCGCGTTCGCACCCACGGTTGGTTTGGCCCAGCCGAGCTGCACGCCAAAGACAAGCTGGAAAACAAAGCCCAGGACGAAGGTGGGCACTGCGATGACCACCAGCGATGCCACCAGGACGGTTGAATCGAACCAGCCGCCGCGGCGCAGTCCGGCGAAGACGCCGAACAGCACGCCGAAGATGGCCTGGATGGCCAGCGCCTCGATGGCGAGCATCGCCGTGACGGGGAAGACGCGGGCCAGGCTTGCCGCAATCGGCTGCCCGGTGAAGTCGTTGCCAAGGTTAAAGGTGAAAAGGTTCTTCAGGAACAGCCCGTACTGGACCCAGAACGGCTGGTCCAGGTTGTACTGGCTGCGCAGGGTGTCGATCACGGCCTGCGGGGGCTGGCGGTCGCCGAACAGCGCCGCGATGGGATCGCCCGGCAGGGCGAACACCATGTAATAGACCAAAAGGGTGGTGCCGAGGAAGACAGGGATCACCTGGAGCAGTCGGCGCAGGATAAACCGGAGCATAGGATCACCTGCTTTCCGGAAGGATGCAAAACGGGTTCATGGGTGCCTTCCTGCCGATGCAAGCCAATGGGGGTCCGGCCGTAACCGAACCCCCATCAGCCTGTCGGCAAGTTAGATCTGGTGACTACTTGGCGGTGATGCCGTAGTAGAGAATTTCACCGTTCCAGCCGGTCTCGGCCTTCACGACGTTGTTGCTCCACACGATCGGACGAGCCTGGTCCCAGAGCGGCAGTCCGGGAAGGTCCTGGAACAGGATTTCCTGCGCCTGGTTGAACTTGGCGTTGGCCTCTTCCGTGCTCTTCGCGGCCAGGCCCTCCTTGAGGAGCTTGTCGAACTCCGGGTTCGAGTACTTCTCGTAGTTGGAGGATGCGCCCGTGGCCCAGACCGGCCCCAGGAAGTTGTACAGCGACGGGTAGTCACCCTGCCAGCCGGCGCGGGTCAGGCCCGGCAGCTGCTGGGACTTGCGCAGGTTCAGGACCTCTGCGAACTTGGCGAACGGCTGGATTTCGGCCTGGATGCCGAGGTTGTTCTTGAAGCCGTTGGCCACGGCGTCAATCCATTCCTTGTTGCCGCCATCGGTGTTGGAAGCAATCTGGAGCGGCTTGGAGTTGTCGTACGGCTGGATCTTTTCAGCCTGGGCCCACAGGTCCTTCGCCTTGGCGGCGTCGAACTTCAGGACCTCGCTGCCCTTGATGCCTTCCTTGAAGCCATCGATGACCGGCGGAGCGTAGGCCTTGGCCGGGGTGCGGGTGCCGTTGAAGACCACCTTCGCGATTTCCTCGCGGTTGATGGCGTAGGACAGTGCCTGGCGGCGCAGCTTGCCGGCTTCACCCTGGAAGTTCGGGTTGTAGCCCGGGATGTTCAGGGTGGAGTTGGTGGCTACCGGCTTGGTGGCGTTGCGGTCCGGGAAGTCGTTGACGTAGGTCTTCAGCGCGTTGGACGGCAGGACGTCCGTGATGTCCAGGTTGTCCGACTGCAGGTCGGTGTAGGCGGGGCCCGGATCGGTGTAGAACTTGAACGTCACGCCGCCGTTCTTGGCGGGGCGGGTGCCGTTGTAGTCAGCGTTCTTGACCAGCGAGATGGACTGGTCGTGGACCCAGGAACCCTGCTTCTCGAACTTGTAGGGTCCGTTGCCGACGGGGTTTTCACCGTAGGTCTTGGGGTCTGCCAGTGCTGCGGAAGGCAGCGGGTAGAAGGCGGAGTAGCCCAGGCGCAGGGACCAGTCCGCTTCAGGCTGGGCCAGCTTGACGGTGATGGTGGAGTCATCCGTGGCCTGCAGGCCGGACATGGTTTCTGCCTTGGGCGCCGGGGTGCTGGTGGACTTGCCGCTGGCGTCGGTGGACTTGGTAACAGCCGACACGTCCTCGTAGCCGGCGATGGATTCAAAGAAGAATCCGTTGTTCTGCAGGTTCTTGGAGTTGGCGGCGAAGTTCCAGGAATCCACGAAGGTCTTGGCGGTGATCGCCTCGCCGTTAGTGAACTTCTGGCCCTGCTTGACCTTGATGGTCCAGTTCTGCGCGTCGGAGGAGTCAATGGATTCGGCAAGCGCGTTGACTGCCTTGCCGTTCGCATCGTAGCTGCGGAGGCCTTCGAAAAGCAGGTTTACGACGCGGCCGCCGTAGACCTCATTGGTGTTTGCCGGCAGCAACGGATTTTGTGGTTCGTTGCTGTAGGCGGTGATGACCTTGTTCGGGTCGCCGGCAGCGTTGCTGGCCCCGTCGGTGCTGCCGCCGCCGCCGGCGCCGCACCCGGTCAGGGCAAGCGTGGCGGCCGCCACGATGCCCAGTGCTTTGGAAGTGCGCGTAAAACGCATTCCGCCTCCTATGAGTTGTGGGAGATGTAACGGGAATTGTGCTTCCCCGCAGGTCAGACGCAGTTGTGCCCTGTGACGTGGCCTACATATACGAGTAGCCTAACCGCACGAAGTCCAGATACTGGTACTCCGTTGCCAAACCGTGACCGGCGCTGTGAAATGCCCTGCCCAGGTGGCGGAAGTTATGCACGTCACATGCTACTCGCCGGTAGGCCGATCGGCGAATCGGTGCCGTGAACGTTCCCGTGGCGGCCCGGACGCTCCCCTTTTCGGGGTGTAGCCGGCTGCTAGGCGAGCCGCCAGTCCCAAACGTTCCACCACACCCCGAGTGGACCCGGGCTGGTCTTCACGCCCGCTACCCGCGGACTGAAGGCGGTGGTTCCCGGCGTCTGGCACAGCGGCAACCCGTAGGCGTCTTCCCATACCCGTTTATCGATGTCGGCCAGCAGTTCGTCCTGTTTGCCAAGGTCCGTGGTGGTGGCCAGCTGTTCCATGATTTTGTCAGCGTCGGGATTCGAAAAGCCGGTGAAGTTGCTGCCCGCCCCGGTGCGGAAAATTTGCGGAATCCGGCTGACGCCGGCGGCTGTCCCGATCCACCCCGAGATGACGGCGTCGTACCCGCCCCGGGTCTGCGATGCCGCCCAGTCGGCACTGGCCTGCCCGGCGTCGACCACCTGGAAGCCTGCCTTGGCCGCCGAGTCGCGGAGCAGGGAAAACGCCTTGGCCCGGTTGGGATTGTCCCGGTTGTAGAGGACCCGGATGGTGGGCGTGGCACCCTTCAAGAGCTTCCTGGCGGCCTCGACGTCCACCTTCGCGTAATCAGACGAACCGTTGTTCCTGACTGTTTCGTCGTATTTGGGCTGTCCCGGCAGGAACACGTGCGAGTCCAGCGGTTTGGCGTCGGGCACCTGGCTGCCCACCACGGCGTCCACGATCTCCTGCCGCGGAATGGTCTTAAGGAAGGCTTCGCGGACATCCTTATCCGTGAAGGGGCCGGAAAAGTTGAGGTCCAGGTGGTCGTAGCCGGACTGCTTGTACCGCTCCACGGTGACGCCCTGCGCGGACAGGGTGGTGAGCAGGTCGTCGTTTGCAGCGGAAGGCTGCGGCGAGATGATCTCCGCCTGCCCGTTCCGGATGGCGTCAACCGCCGCGGGCACGCCCCCGGTGAACCGCACGTTGATTTCATCCAGCCATGGCTCCTGGCCCCAAACGTAGTCGCGGTTCCGGACCAGTTTCATGGAGACTTCCGGGACAATGTCACGGACGATATACGGGCCGCTGGAGAGGTACAGGGCCGGATCGTCCGGGATGGTCTTCGCATCGAACCCGGTGTTCCAGAAGTCGCTGACCTTCTTCAGGTCCGGGCGCGTCACGGGCTTTTCCGGGTTGCCGCGCGGCGTGTCCTTCAGCAGTTTGACCAGGTCTTCCTCGTCATTCAACCCGCTTTTGGCGGCAACGACGTGGGCTGGCATGCCGACGTCGAAGGCCACCTCCCAGTCCGCGTAGGGTGCGGAATATTCAAGGGTGATGGAGCGGCCGTCTCCCCCCAGTTCCGGGAACACCGTGCCGCCCAGGCCGCTGGTGTCCGACGCAACCGAAAAATACTTGGTGCCCGTGCCGGCGGCGGGGTCGGCATCGTCAAAATAGCCCGAGCCGGCCGCCCAGGCCAGCAGGAGGTCCGCAGCGCCGATGGGCGCCCCGTCGGACCACTTGACGCCCTCGTTGACGGTGTACTTCACCTTAAGCGGCTGGTCGGAGACCTTCTCGTAATGCCCGAACTTGTCGTTCCGCACCACTTTCGAGCTGTCATCGAGGAAGAAGAAGCCCGAGTGGGTGGCGGCGCTGATCTTGGAGTTGATGTCGGTGTTGCCACCGGCGCTGTACGGATTGAACGAGGAGAAGGCGTTGACCTCCGCCACCGTCACGCTGCCGCCGCGTTTGGCCTCACCCACCACCACGGAGGGGGCGCTGCCGCCCGAACAGCCGGAAAGAACCAGGGCAGCCGCCAACGCGGCAATGAGCAACTTCATCAGACGCCGGACCGGCATGCCGCCTCCTAGTGTTTTCCCTCTCCGGAGGGGACGGGGTCGCCACCATGCACGCCCTACAGAGTCAGGATAAGCCGTGCGGGCCGTTAGACGTTGAAGCGGAACTCCACCACGTCGCCGTCGGCCATGACGTATTCCTTGCCTTCGATCCGGACCTTGCCGCGGGACTTGGCCTCGGCCATGGAACCGGCGTCGACAAGGTCCTCAAAGGAGACAACCTCGGCCTTGATGAAGCCGCGCTGGAAGTCGGAGTGGATGACGCCCGCTGCCTGCGGGGCAGTGTCACCCTGCCGGATGGTCCAGGCCCGGGCTTCCTTGGGTCCGGCCGTGAGATAGGTCTGCAGGCCCAGGGTGTGGAAGCCGACGCGGGCGAGTTGGTCCAGCCCGGATTCGTCCTGGCCGTTCATCTCCAGCATCTCGCGTGCTTCTTCCTCGTCCAGTTCCACGAGGTCCGCTTCGAGTTTCGCGTCGAGGAAGATGCAGTCCGCCGGTGCCACGAGGGCCCGCAGCTCCTCCTGCTTTTCCGGGCTGCCCAGGATCGCTTCATCGGCATTGAACACGTAAATGAACGGCTTGGCCGTCAGCAGGCCCAGTTCCTTGAGGTGTTCCATCTCCAGCTTGTCGCTCTTGATGGCGGAGTAGATCGTGTCGCCGCGCTCCAGCACTGCCTGGGCGGCCTTGATGGCGGCGAGTTCAGCGGCCTCCCGCTTCTTGATCTTGACCTCTTTTTCGATCCGCGGGATCGCCTTTTCGATGGTCTGCAGGTCGGCGAGGATCAGCTCGGTGTTGATGGTCTCCATGTCGGAGCGGGGGTCGACCTTGCCGTCCACGTGGATGACGTCGGGGTCATCGAAGACGCGGACCACTTCGGCGATGGCTTCTGCCTCACGGATGTTGGCCAGGAACTGGTTGCCCAGCCCTTCCCCCTCCGAGGCGCCCTTAACGATGCCGGCGATGTCAACGAAGGAGACGGCGGCGGGCAGGACCCGCTGCGAGCCGAAGATACCGGCGAGCTTCTGGAGCCGCGGATCCGGGAGGTTCACGACGCCCACGTTGGGTTCAATGGTGGCGAACGGGTAGTTCGCGGCCAGCACCTGGTTGCGGGTGAGCGCGTTGAAGAGGGTTGATTTGCCGACATTGGGCAGTCCGACGATGCCAATAGTAAGAGCCACGAGGATTCATTCTACCCGCCGCGCCCCTGGAGGCAGTACCGGAGAATGTCACTGCCGGTGATTGTCAGAGCCCCGTGCAACAGTGAAGGCATGGATGCATTTGCGTTGATTCTGGCCCTTTTCATGCTGCTGCTCGGCGCCCTCGCCGGCGCCGCGGCCACCTACTTTTCGCTGCGCAGGAACTCGCGTGCACTGGAGGCTGACTTCGACGAGGTGTCGTCCCGGTTGTCGGAGGTGAACGCCCAGCTGGCAGCGGCCGACGCCGAGCGGCGGCTTTTGGCGGCACAGAACCGCGAGCTGGGTGAAGCACGGTCGCAGGACGGCAGTGTGCTGCGCGCCCTGGCCCCCGTGGCGGAGAAGCTTTCAGCGGTACAGCAGCAGGTGGCGCTGCTGGAGCGCGACCGGGTGGAACAGTACGGCCAGCTCGCGCAGCAGCTGCAGGAGGCCAGGCTGTCAGACGAACAGCTCATCAGGTCCACGCATGCCCTCGAGTCGGCACTGCGGTCCAACAGCGCCCGGGGGCAGTGGGGCGAGGTTCAGCTGCGCCGCGTGGTGGAGGCTTCCGGAATGCTGCGGCATGTCGATTTCGTGGAGCAGGTGCACAGCGCGGGAGGGGACGCCGCCGTGCGCCCCGACCTGGTGGTCCAGCTTCCCGGCGAGAAGCAGATCGTCGTTGATGCCAAGGTGCCGCTCGCCTCGTACCTGGAAGCCCAGGACATGGGGGCCGCCGCTGCCCACCCGGGCCGGCCTGGGCCGCTGCCCGCGCAGGACCGCAGGACCCAGCAGACGCTGCTCGCTGCCCATGCCAAGGCCCTCCGGTCCCACGTGGACTCACTGGGCAACAAGAAGTACTGGGACATCCCCGGCAACTCCCCCGAACTGGTGGTCTGCTTCATTCCGGCAGAGTCCATCCTTGCCGCGGCGCTGGAGGCCGATGCCGGGCTCCTGGACCACGCCCTGTCCAGGAACGTGGTCCTGGCGTCCCCTGGCACGCTCCTGGCAGTGCTGAAATCCGTCGCCTTCACCTGGCGCCAGGACGTGCTGACGGACAGTGCACGGGAGTTGTTCGAGCTTGCCCGGCAGCTGTATGACCGGATGGGAACGCTGGGTGAGAACGTCAGCAAGCTGGGATCCTCGCTGAAGACCGCGGTGGACCGCTACAACGCCATGGTGGGGACCCTCGAAGCACGCGTCCTGCCCACGGCCCGCAAGCTCAATACGCTGGAGGAGTCCGGACTGGTGACGCCCCCCGTAGTGGAAGTGACGCCCCGCGCGCTGGCGGCTCCGGAGCTCCAGGGCGGCGAGGAAGCCGCCTAGAAGAACATGGTTGCAGCAGGGGCCGGACAGTGATCGACTGTCCGGCCCCTGGCGTTGCGGATGTGGTGGTTTGCCCTAGCTGCGGGGCCTGCGCCCGCCCAGTGCACGGCTGACGTCGCCGGCCTGTTTCAGGGTGGCCCGGAGCTCCTTGGGAAGGGAGAACAGCAAGTCTTCCTCGGCTGTAACCACTTCCTCCACGGTGCCGTAGCCGTACTCGGCGAGCAGCCGCAGTACGTCCTGCACCAGGACCTCGGGAACGGAAGCTCCGGAGGTGACCCCCACCGTGGCCACGCCTTCGAACCAGGATTCATCCACCTCGTTCGCAAAGTCGACGCGGTAGGACGCCTTGGCGCCATACTCCAGGGCGACTTCCACCAGGCGGACGGAGTTCGACGAGTTGGCCGAGCCCACCACGATCACGAGGTCTGCCTGCGGCGAGATCTTCTTGATGGCCACCTGGCGGTTGGTGGTGGCGTAGCAAATGTCGTCACTGGGCGGGTCCTGCAACGTGGGGAACCGTTCCTTCAGCAGCCGCACCGTCTCCATCGTCTCGTCAACGCTGAGCGTGGTCTGCGAAAGCCAGATGACCTTTTCGGGGTCGCGCACGGTGACCTTGTCCACCTCGTGCGGGCCGTTGATGATCTGGATGTGTTCGGGAGCCTCGCCAGAGGTTCCTTCCACTTCCTCATGGCCGTCGTGGCCGATCAGCAGGATGTCGAAATCGTCCTTGGCAAAACGGACGGCCTCCTTGTGCACCTTGGTGACCAGCGGGCATGTGGCATCGATGGTGCGGAGCCCGCGGCTCTCGGCGGATTCCACTACTGCCGGGGAAACGCCATGTGCGGAGAAGATCACCAGGGCGCCTTCGGGGACCTCATCCGTTTCGTCGACGAAGATGGCGCCTTTTTCCTCGAGCGAGCTGACCACGTGGACGTTGTGCACGATCTGCTTGCGGACGTAAACCGGCGGCCCATAGTGTTCCAGCGCTTTTTCGACCGCGATCACAGCCCGGTCCACCCCGGCGCAGTATCCGCGGGGGGCGGCCAGCAGCACCTTCTTGGGTCCGTTAATCGGGGCTGCGGCGGCCACGTCCTCCGGCGAACGGCGCCTGCGGGGAATGGTGGGCATCGAAAGGGATACAGCCGAGGAGGTCATTGCTCCATGCTACCGGCTCGTCCGCGGCCGCATCCGGCGTGCGAACAACGTCACAATGCCCGCCGCCACCAGCACTCCGCCGATGATTGCGGCGGCGGCAGTCCACCCCTGGAAGTCCGCGGCGGCCGCAGCCACAAATTCGTCACGGAACATGTTGGCCACGGCATTGCCCGTGTCAGTGGCCACCGCCCGCGCCGCGCCCAGTTGCGAGCCAAGCGCCCAGAGAGCTGCCACAGCAAGCGCCCCTACCCCGGCGGCCAGGAGCACGGTCCCGCGCCGGCGTGCCGCGACGAGAGCCAGCAGGAAGGCGATGCAGGACCCGAGGGCCAGGATGTAACCCATGGGCGCGTAGGTCGCCAGCTGTTCCGCCCACTGCCGCTGCGCGGGCTGGCCGACGTTGATCAGCGTTTGCGCCGGCGGATCGAGAGGCAGACCGGTGGCACGGGAGATTTCCCCGGAGCCGAGGGCGACCAACGGTGCGACGTCGAGGGTCAGCGTCGAGGCGGCGCTGCCGCCGGTGGACTCCGCGGCTTGGTCCGGGAAGCTGAGGCGGTGGCTTTTGCGCAGTGTTTCCTCCCAGGCTGCCGGATAGCCTGGCGACCCGGTCAGCGACTCTGCCGCCTTCTCCAGCATGGGCTCGACCAGGCCGGACAGGAACCCCGGGACGGCTTCGGTATCGATGGTTCCCACCGCGGCAGAGGCCAGTTTCTTCTGGAACTCGGAGTCCTTGCCCAGGGGTCCGGCGAGCCGGACGAACCCGTCCTCCTGGACAATGGTCCGGTCCACCCAGATGGCGGGTACCGCTACGGCGGCCAGGAGGAGGCCGAGCACGGTGGCAACGGCAGAAACAAATGTGCGCACAGCAGGTCCTTTGGGGTTGATGGCGGTAAAACCATCCTAGGCAAGGTTGGCCGGCGGCCGCTGTCAGTCCCCCGTGCTAGACGTTATGGATAAGGTTGATTGACCGCCCACGACAGTCGAAGGACCCCATGCCCGCAGTTCCAGCCCAGCAGGGGCAGCCGCATGTCTGAGCAGGCGTCCCTTCCCGGTACCCAGCCCACTACCCTGCCCGCCACTGCCGCCGAGACCAGCCCGGATAACCCGTGGCCGCTGCAGTTGCTGTCCCAGAAGCTGAAGGCCCACATCGACCGGACCCCGTCCGCGTGGGTGGAGGGCCAGGTCATCGAGCTGAACCGCCGCGGCAGCAATGCCTACCTCACCCTCCGGGACGTGGACGCGGAGGTGTCCTTGCCGGCGTCGGTCTGGACCAAGGTACTGGAACGGCAGAACCTTCCGCTGGAGCGCGGATCGCGGGTGGTGGCGCTGCTGAAGCCGGAATTTTGGCTGAAGACCGGCCGGCTCAACATGCTCGTGCGTGATATCCGGCCGGTGGGCCTGGGCGACCTCCTGGCCCGGATCGAGCGGCTGCGCCAGGCCCTGGCGGCCGAAGGCCTGTTTGCCGACTCCCGCAAGAAGCCCCTGCCGCTGCTGCCGCACCGCATCGGCCTGATCACCGGCCGGGACTCAGATGCGAAAAAGGACATCCTGCGGAACGCTGCCCTGCGATGGCCGGCTGTCGAGTTCGAGATCCGCGAAGTGGCCGTCCAGGGCAATACGGCGGTGGCGCAGGTTGTCCGCGCACTGCGCGAGCTGGACGTGCGGCCCGAGGTTGATGTCATTGTCATCGCCCGCGGCGGAGGCGCGCTCGAAGACCTCCTGCCGTTCAACAGCGAGGACCTCATCCGGGCCGTTGCCGCGGCCGCCACGCCGGTAGTTAGTGCCATCGGGCATGAGGCGGACCGGCCGCTGCTGGACGAGGTCGCGGACCTTCGTGCCTCAACCCCCACGGACGCCGCGAAGCGCATCGTCCCGGAAGTCTCCGAGGAACTCGCCGGCGTCCGGCAGGCACGCGAGCAGCTGCGCCGCTGCATGGAACGGCTGGTGGACCGCGAAGCGGACCGGCTGGCGTCCCTGCATTCCCGGCCTGTCATGGCGGCGCCGGAAGGTTTGGTGACCGTCCGGGTGGAGGAAATCGAGCGGCTGCTGCGCCGCTCCTCCGCGGCGGCGAACTCAACGGTGGTGCGTGCCGCCGACCAGCTGGAGCACCTGAAAGCCCAGGTGCGCGCACTCTCGCCCCAGAAGACGCTGGACCGGGGGTACGCCGTCGTCGAACTGGCCGGAGACCAGGCCGCCCGGATCGCCGAGGCCGGACACGCCGTGGTCCGCCGCCCGGCCGAAGCCCCCGCGGGGGCTGCCCTGTCGATCCGCGTGGCGGAAGGCCGCTTCGGTGCCACCTCCACCGGTGAGCTGCACCCAGGAAACCCAGACCATCACCAGGAAGTGGAAGAGAAAGCATGACAGAAGAAAAGCACGGGTCCGACGTCGCGGCCCTCAGCTACGAGGAAGCCCGCGAGCAGCTCATCGCCGTAGTAGGACGGTTGGAGGCAGGCGGGGCGAGTCTTGAGGAATCCCTGGCCCTGTGGGAACGCGGAGAGGCCTTGGCCGCGCGCTGCGAGGAATGGCTGGAGGGCGCACGCAAGCGCTTGGCAGCCGCCCGCGACCAGCCGCTCTAAATCGTCAACAGCACCGTCCCCAACAGCGCGTCGGTCAGGAGCGGGCCACGAGCTCCCGTTCGGCGGCAACGTCGAATTCCGCCTTCGGCCACTTCAGGTTCAGGCATGACAGGGCGCCGAGCAGCAGCTGCTGGACGGCGATCCGGGCGAACCATTTCTTGTTGGCCGGAACAACGTGCCAGGGCGCGGTCGGCGTGCTCGTTTCCTCAATCGCGGCCTGGTAGGCGTCCATATAGTCGTTCCAAAAGGCGCGTTCGTCCAGGTCACCGTGGCTGTATTTCCAGTGCTTCGCCGGGTTGTCCAGACGGGCCAGCAGCCGTTGCTTCTGTTCCTCCCCGCTGATGTGGAGCATCACCTTGACCACCGTGGTCCCGGAATCCACCAGCCTGGCCTCGAACTCGTTGATGGCGACGTACCGCCGCTTGATCTCGTCCGGGGTGGCCCAACCGTGGACCTTGTGGATCAGGACGTCCTCATAGTGGGAGCGGTCGAAGACCCCCACCATCCCTGCTGCCGGCACTTCCTTCTCGATCCGCCACAGGAAGTCGTAGGACTTCTCCTCGTCCGTGGGGGCCTTGAACGCCTTGAACTGGACGCCCTGCGGGTTCATGGCGGCCATCACGTGGTTGACGATGCCGCCCTTGCCCGCGGTGTCCATCGCCTGCAGGATCAGCAGGACCCGCTTCTTGCCGCCGAACCGGGATTCGGCAAACAATTTTTCCTGCAGCCCGGACAGTTCGTCATCCATCTCCGTCAGCAGCAACTGGCCGTCCGCCTTGCTTCCGCTGTAACCGGGCGTCGAATCGGGGTCCACCGCCGCCAGGGAGAACCCCTCGCCGGCACGAAGGGTTTCAGCGGGATGCTGGTCGAAACCAACGATGCGGGCCATGGCAGTCCTTTCCCCAGGGGTACGCGGACCCGGCGGGGCCCGTGAGCATAGGCTAGTTCCCCTGGTACCGGCTGAGGAAGTCCCCCATCCGGCCGATGGCCTCCTCGATGTCCTTGACGTTGGGCAGCGTCACCATGCGGAAGTGGTCGGGGCGCACCCAGTTGAAGGCGCGGCCGTGGGAGACCAGGATCTTCTGTTCCCGCAGGAGGTCGAGGACAAACTTCTCGTCGTCACGGATGTGGAAGACCTCCGGGTCAAGGCGGGGGAAGAGGTAGAGGGCACCCCTTGCCTGCTGTGTGCTGACGCCGGGAATGGCGTTGAGCATGTCGTACGCCTTGTTGCGCTGCTCCAGGAGCCGGCCGCCCGGGAGGATCAGGTCGTTGATGCTCTGGTAGCCGCCCAGTGCAGTCTGGATGGCGTGCTGGGCGGGCACGTTGGCGCACAGCCGCATGTTGGCCAGGAGGTTGATGCCCTCGAGGTAGTCCGCGGCGTCCTTCTTGGGCCCCGAGATTGCCATCCAGCCGGCGCGGTAGCCGCACACCCGGTAGGCCTTGGACAGTCCGCTGAAGGTCAGGCACAGGACGTCGTCGCCGGTGAGCTTTGCCAGGTTCACATGGACGGCGTCCTCGTACAGGATCTTCTCGTAAATTTCGTCCGCGAAAATCACCAGGCCGTGTTTCTCGGCAAGGGCCACGATCCGCTTCAGGGTGGCCTCCGGGTAGACGGCCCCGGTGGGGTTGTTCGGGTTGATGACCACGATCCCCTTGGTGCGCGGGGTGATCTTCGCTTCCATGTCCTCAAGGTCCGGCTGCCAGCCCGACTCCTCGTCGCACAGGTAGTGCACCGGCCGGCCGCCGGCCAGGGCCACGGACGCGGTCCACAGCGGGTAGTCCGGGGTGGGGATGAGGACCTCGTCGCCGTCGTCCAGCAGCGCCATCAGGGACATGGTGATCAGTTCGCTGACGCCGTTGCCCAGGTAGATGTCGTCGACGTGGATGTTCTGGATACCGCGGGTCTGGTAGTACTGCGAGACTGCGGTGCGGGCGGAGAAGATCCCGCGCGAATCGCTGTAGCCCTGTGCGTGCGGCAGGTGGCGGATCATGTCCACCAGGATGGCGTCCGGCGCTTCGAACCCAAACGGCGCCGGGTTGCCGATGTTCAGTTTCAGGATCCGGTGACCCTCCGCCTCCATCTGCTGGGCGGCCTGGAGGATCGGTCCACGAATGTCATACAGGACGTTGTTGAGCTTGGTGGACTGCCGGAATTCTGCCATCCCTCAAATATGCCACAGGAAGGATGGACGGCCGTTGAGACCTCCGCCACACGGACGACGGCGGCTGCGTACCTTTGCAAGTCCGGCAGCCGCCGTCGTCATCACCTGCCTGTCGCCTGCCCGGGCAGGTGGGGACCCGGGGCCCCTACTTGATGATCCCCTTGTCCTTCAGCCACGCGGTGGCTGCCGCCTTGGCATCCTGCTTCTGACTGCCGCTGACGGCCCGGTTCAGGTTGATCAGATCGTCTGTGGTGAGGGCGCTCGAGACCGAGTTGAGCGCCTGCTTTGCCTTGTCCGTGACCTTTGCCTTGTTGTACAGCGGAAGGACCTGCTGGGCGATGAAGTTGTTCTTCGGGTCCTCCAGCACCACGAGGTCGTTGTCAGCGATTGACGGCGTGGTGGTGTAGATGTCGGCCACCTGCACCTTGTCCTCCAGCAGGGCCTTGAGGGTCACAGGGCCGCCGCCGTCGCTGAACGGCTCCAGCTTCTTGGGCTCGCAGTTGTAGTTCTTCTTCAGGCCGGGCAGGCCGTACGCGCGCTCGGCGAAGGTGGCGGGGGCCCCCACAACGATCTCGCTGCAGACCTTTGCCAGGTCCTCGATGGACTTGAGCTGGTATTTCTCGGCCGTCGCCTTGGTCACCACCATGGCGTCCTTGTCCTCGGCCTTGGACGCATCCAGCACGGCGAGACCGTCCGGCAGCTTGCCGGGCAGCGCCTTGATGATGTCTCCCGCGGAGACCTCGGTGGCTTCCTTGTCCACGTACAGCAGCAGGTTGCCGCTGTAGTCCGGAACCACGTCCACGGACCCGTCCTGCACGGCCTTGAAGTAGACCTCGCGGGAGCCGATGTTGGGCTTGGTGGTGGCGGTGATGCCGTTGGCGTTCAGGGCGCCGGCGTACAGCTCAGCGATGATCTGGCTTTCCGGGAAGTCGGCAGAGCCCACCACCAGGGAGGTTGCCTCCCCGGAAGCACCGCCGCTGGGAGCAGGTGTATTGCTCAGCGGGTTGGACGAACCGCCGCAGGCGGACAGCGCCATTGCCAGGCCCAGCCCTGCGGCGAGGCCCCCGAACATGCGCCTGCCAAGGCGCGGGGGACGGCTATCTTTCATGACTTACCTCCTTGTACGACAGTCTCCGCAACTACGGGGTCTGTGAGATCGACCGCAGCCTCCTGGCTGCGGTGGGACTGCTGTGAGGCCGCTGGTGTCAGGAACAGCCTCTGGAACAGGGACAGGACGAGGTCGACGGCGATCGCCAGCACGGCGATGAGCAGTGATCCTCCCAGCATCTGGGGGAAGTCGCTGAGGACGAGGCCGTCGAAGAGGTAACGCCCCAGGCCGCCGAGATTAATGTAGGCGACGACGGAAACGGTGGCGATCACCTGCAGCAGGGCGGTCCGGAAGCCGCCGAACATCACGGTCAGAGCGTTGGGCAGCTCGGCCTTGAAGAGGACCTGCAGTTCGGTCATGCCCATGGCCCGGGCGGCGTCCACCACATTCCGGTCCACGCTGGAGATTCCGGCATACGTGCCGGCGAGGAGGGGCGGCACGGTGAGGATGACCAGCGCCCAGACCGGTGGCATGAGCCCGATGCCGGCCAGGAGCACGAACAGCGTCAGCAGGCCAAGGGTGGGCAGGGCCCGCAAGGCCCCCGCCAAGGCGACGACGGCAACCCTGCCCTTCCCGGTGTGCCCGACGAACAACCCGACAGGAACGGCGATGGCGGCGGCGATGAGCATCACCAGGCCGGTGTATTGGAGGTGCTCGGCGAGGCGGACGGGAATGCCCATGGAGCCGGACCAGTGCTCCGGCTCACCCAGCCACGCGAAGGTATCGGCGAAGACATTGCTCACGGGTTTTCGCCTCCGGTCCGGGGCGCGGCCAGGGGCGGGACTGTCGGCCCGACGCTCGCGCCCTCACCGGCCGGGCGTTGCCGCCGGCCGGCCCGCTCCCACGGGGTGAGAAGCCTCTCCAACAGGACCAGGACGGCGTCCATCAGCAGGGCGAGGACCAGGATTGCCACGATCCCTACCACCACCTCGGTGACGAAATCCCGCTGCAGGCCGTCGGTAAACAGCATGCCGAGGTTCCCCACGCCCAGCAGCGCGGCAACGCTCACCAAAGAGATGTTGCTGACCGACACCACCCGCAGGCCGGCGAACATCACCGGCAGCGACAACGGCAGGTCCACCTGCACGAACCGGGCCAGCGGCTTGAACCCCATGGCCTGGGCGGCCTGGCTGATGTCCGCATCGACGGAATCGAAGGCGTCCAGCGCGGCACGGACCAGCAGGGCCACGGCGTAGATAGTGAGGGCCACCACCACGTTCAGGGGGTCCAGGATGCGGGTCCCGAGGATGGTGGGCAGGATGATGAAGAGCGCCAGTGAGGGAATGGTGTACAGCAGGGACGAAGCCGTCAGCACCACCGAACGGAGCGCAGCGTTCTGCCGCGCCAGCTGGGCCAGCGGGATGGAGATCACCAGCCCCAGGACCATGGGAACGAGCGCCAGCACCAGGTGCTGGCCGGCGCGCTCCAGGACCATGCCGCTGTTGGCCAGGAACCACTCCATCAGAGGGCAGCCTGCCGCAGCTGGCGCGCTTCTTCGATCAGCGCCAGGACCTCTCCGCCGCGGATGATGCCCAGCACCCGGCCCTCGGCATCTACTGCAACACCGAGGCCCGACGGTGAAGACAGCGCTGCGTCCAGGGCGCGGCGCAGGCTCTCCCCCGGACGGAAGAGCGACCCGCCGGGCACGAGCTCCGTTTCGGTGCCGGGCGCTGACCAGCCCATCGGGCGCCGCTCACCGTCCACCACCAGCTGCCAGCCGCCGGCAGCTGTGGAATCGGACTCCCAGCCATTGGCACCGCGGATGATCGTGGGCACGGGGTGGAGCGTCACGCCGTCGGACGCCGTGAATCCAAGGTGCCGGAAGCCGCGGTCCCTGCCCACGAAGGAGGCCACGAAGTTGTTGGCCGGAGCCCGCAGGATTTCCTCCGGAGTTGCGTACTGCGCCAGTTTCCCGCCCGTGGCGAAGACCGCCACCTTGTCGCCAAGGGTAGTGGCCTCGTCGATGTCATGGGTCACGAAGACGATGGTCTTGGCCAGGTCCTTCTGGAGGCGCAGCAGTTCCTGCTGGAGCTCATCGCGGACCACGGGATCCACGGCACTGAAAGGTTCATCCATGAGGAGGATTGGCGGGTCTGCGGCGAGAGCGCGGGCCACGCCGACGCGCTGCTGCTGGCCGCCGGAAAGCTGCGATGGGTATCGCTTGCCCAGCGTTTGTGCCAGGCCCACCACGTCCAGGAGCTCTTCTGCCCGCTTTCGCGCCTGCCCCTTCGGGACGCCGTTCAGCCGGGGCACCGTGGCGATATTGTCCAGCACGGAGCGGTGCGGCAGCAGCCCCGCGGACTGCATCACGTAGCCCATGGAGCGGCGAAGCTGCGCTGCCGGGACCGTGGTGACGTCCTTGCCATCCACGGTGATGGTTCCGGACGTAGGCTCCACCATCCGGTTGATCATGCGCAGCGAGGTGGTTTTGCCGCAGCCGGAGGGCCCCACGAACACGGTGATGGCACCCTTGGCGATGGACATCGTCAGCCCGTCCACGGCGGGCTGGCCGCCCG
Source organism: Arthrobacter sp. E70 (assembly GCF_058266945.1). NCBI lineage: Bacteria > Bacillati > Actinomycetota > Actinomycetes > Micrococcales > Micrococcaceae > Arthrobacter > Arthrobacter sp. E70. Next base: position 26,799 of record NZ_JBYQFR010000020.1, read on the forward strand.
GGTACTGCTTGGAAACGCTCTGGAACTCGATCATCGCCTGGTCCATGATGCGCCACTTACCTGTTCTGTTGGACGGGCCTAAAGCACCGCGACATTGTCATCAGCACGCTGTTAGTTACGGTAACCCAAACAGCCGCAGGCTTCACCGGATACGGGGCCAATCCGTGCAAAGGAATCCCTACTGTGACCATTCGGAGCCCGCCCGTGCATGGATGGGCCGGAGCGGCGGCCGGGCAGGCTGGACAGGCCTAGAGTGGGTGTGTGACCAACTTGGAAATAGCTCCCCAGCAGGAGGTCTGCCCCCCGGCCTCCGCGAACGGAAATCCCGGACCTTGCCTCCAGCTGTGGCCCGAACGCGAGGTGCCGCTGGGCGGGGTGCGGGCCATGAATGTGAAACGGACCCTGCCGCAGCGCGGCCTGCCCACCATCGGGGCCTGGTGCTTCCTGGACAGTTTCGGACCGGACCGGACAGCCATGTCCGTCCTCCCCCACCCGCACATCGGGCTGCAGACGGTGACCTGGCCGCTGGCCGGGAACATCCGGCACCGCGACAGCGTGGGCAGCGACGTCGTGGTGCGGCCCGGTGAGCTGAACATCATGACCGCCGGGCACGGGGTTTCGCACTCGGAATTCGCGGTTCTTCCGCCAGCCGGCGCCGAGCTGCCGGTGCAGCGCGGCCTCCAGCTTTGGGTGGCCCTTCCCGACCGGCACCGGCACCGGCAGCCCGCCTTCGAACAACACCGGGCCCTGCCGGTGGCGAGCGGCGAGGGTTTCACGGCCACTGTCATGGTGGGCGAGTTTGCCGGCGCCGTATCCCCGGCCACCATGTACTCACCGATCGTGGGAGCGGACGTCTCCTGCGGGGGCGCCGGCGTGTTGCCGCTGAACCCGCGCTTTGAGCACGGCATTCTGGTGCTCGACGGCGGCCTGGCGGTGGACGGGCAGGACCTGCCCGCCGGACCGCTGGGCTACCTGGGCACCGGCCGCAGCGAGCTCCCGATCCAGGCGCTCCCCGGTACCCGTTTCCTGTTGATCGGCGGTGAGCCGTTCGGTGAGGAGCTGCTGATGTGGTGGAACTTCGTGGGCCGTACGCACGATGAGGTGGAACAGGCCCGGGACGAGTGGGAAGCCCAGGCGGGCCTGTCGGATGCCGACACCGCTGCCGCCCGCTACGGTTTAGTGCGTGGGCATGGCCCCGGTGCGGGCGCGGAGGCAGGCCGCATCCCTGCGCCTCCGCTTCCCGGGGTCCGGCTGACGCCCCGCAAGCGCGCAGTGGATTAAGCGCGCAGTGGATTAAGCGGGCCCGGCGACCAGTTCCAGCACGCCGAACACGGGCTCCTGGTCCAGGACCCTGACGTCCGTGATGCCGGCGGCGGCCAGGTTCCGGCGGAAGGACTCCTGCAGCGGCGCGACATTCATGCCCAGGCCGCCGCCCAGGATCACCGGCCCGTCGAGGCCCAGCTGGCCCAGCACCTGTTCTGCCAGCGCGGCAAGGGCTTTTCCGGCCTGCTCCAGCAGCGCGGTGCTGTCCTGGTGCCCGGCGGCCGCTGCCTCCACCACGTGCCGCGCCTGCTGCGCCCAGAACCGCCTGCCCGTTTCCGGCGAGTGGAACAAGGCGATGAGCTTGTTCGGATGGTCCAGCCCGCAGGCTCTCAGCAGGGCCGCGGTGAGCTGGTCGATCGGCAGGCCCTGGTTCATCCGGCGCAGGCTGTGCCGCACCGCTTCCCGGCCCAGCCAATACCCGCTGCCTTCGTCACCGAGCAGGTACCCCCATCCTCCGGCCCTTGCCTCGGCTCCGCCGGCGTTCCGGCCCCAGGCTGCCGAGCCCGTTCCCGCGATCACGGCGACTCCCGTGCCGGCGCGGCCGGCGGCCAGCAGCAGGCGCGAATCGTGGACAACAGTGACCCTGGCGTCCGGGACGAGGGGCTGGATCAGGGCGGCCAGGGCCGCCGCGTCCTCGTCCGTGTCGATTCCGCCGGACCCGGCGTACACCCGTGCCACGGGTCCGGCGCCGATCCGGGCGAAAAGGTCCGCCAGGTTTCGGGCCGCTTCCTCCCGGGTGACGTTCTGCACGTTGGAGCTGCCGGCGGATTCATCTGCTACCGGGATGCCGTCCTCGAAGCGGACCCCGTGCGTCTTGGTGCCGCCGATGTCCAGTCCGATGGTGATGCCCTGCAGCGGGCCGGAGCGGGGTGCGCTGTTGGTTCCGGCGGAGGCTGCGGAGGGGTCCTGGGTGTTTGTCGCGTCAGTGTTTGCCACGTCACAAGGGTACTTGGCCCGCGCTCCCGCGGCTGCGCAGCGTGGCGGGTCCCGCCGTCGAACGTTCACTGCGGCAGGCGGTTTCCCTGCCTGACCAGGCCCGCCAGCAGCCCCGGCCCCTCGTTGGCCACCAGCTCACGGAAAAGCCGTACGGCCACCGGTTCGTTTTCCGGCTTCCGCCGCCGCCAGCTGACGCCGACCGTCCGGAAGGCCAGCGCCGAATCCAGCGGCACTTCCACCCACCCCAGGTTCCCCGTTTCCGGCCGCACCAGGCGCCCGGGAGCGTCGCCGCCCGGCGGAAGGATGCTGACGCCCAGGCCGGCGGAGACCAGGCCACGGACCGTGTGCGAGTCCTGGCTTTCGAAGGCGATGCGGGGGCGGTACCCCGCCTCCCGGAAGAGCGCATCGGTGAGCGAGCGCAGCCCGTAGCCGGGCTCAAGCGCGACGAAGGGCTCGCCGCGAAGGTCCGCCAGCCGCGCCGCCCGCTGCCGGGCCAGGGGATGGCCGTGATGCACCACCAGGCGGAGCGGTTCCCTGTATAGCGGGGCTGTCCCGAGGTTTTTCCCAGGTGCCGCCACGGGCGCCGTCAGGGCCAGGTCAGCCTCTCCGGACGCAAGCTCCGCGAGGCAGGTGCTGCGCGCACCCTGGCTGAGCCGGAACTCGGCCCCGGCGTGCCGTGCCCGGAAGGCACTGATCAGCAGGGGCAGGGTGGACTCGCCAAAGGTGTGCTGGAAGGACACGGAAATCCTGCCCCGAACAACCTCCGACTCGTTGCGCACCAGGTCCAGGCCGGCCTGGAATTCGGCGAGCGCCTGCCCAATGTAGGGCAGCAAGGTGCGGGCGGCAGGGGTGAGCCGGACGCCGCGGCCGTCCCGCACCACAAGTTCGGTCCCGACGGCGGCACTCGCCCGGGCCACCGCCCTGCTCACTGTCGACTGGGGTACTCCCAGGAGTTCCGCTGTCTCGGTTACGTGTTCGGTGCGGCCGAGCTCGGCCAGTACCGGCAGGAGCGGAAGGAGCTGCGCCAACTGTTTCCGGTCCGGCTCCACGACTGCTCCCCTCCGGCTAATCATCCTCCTGCGCTATCAGTTTTGCATGAATTATGCATTGGAAGCATCCATAGCCGTGGGTCTACGCTGGCGGAATGCCGCAGAACGCAGCCCCAGCCGCCCATGACGCCCTGCCCCGCTGGGTCGGGCACGCCAAGGGGTCCCGCGCGTACGGGCGGATACTTGCCGGCTTGTCATGCGCCGGCGTGGCCACCTTCGCGCAGCTCTACTCCACCCAGGCCGTCCTGCCGCTGCTGGCCGCCGATCTGGACATCACGGCCGCGGAGGCCGCCCTGACCATCTCCCTGGCCACCGTCGGGCTGGCCGCCACCGTGATCCCCTGGTCCTTCCTGGCTGACAGGATCGGCCGGGTCCGCGCCATGATGTGGGGCATCTGCGCTGCCACGGTCCTGGGGCTGATGGTCCCCTTGGCCGGGACTTTCGGCATGCTCCTCACGCTGCGGTTGCTCGAGGGGATGGCACTGGGCGGCATCCCCGCGATTGCCATCGCCTACCTCAACGAGGAGGTGACCAAGGCGCATGCCGCGTTGGCAGCGGGCAGCTACGTTGCCGGAACCACCCTCGGCGGCCTGGCCGGACGGCTTGTGGCAGGCCCGGTGGGCGAGCTCTGGGGCTGGCCGGCTGCCGCGCTGGCCGTGTCCGTCCTCGCTACCCTTGCGGCCGCGGCGTTCCTTGTCCTGGTGCCCAAGGCCCGCGGCTTCGCTCCTGCCCGGGCCGGCGGCCTGCGCGCCGCGCTGGGCACCCTGGCAGGGCATGTGCGCAGCATCCGGCTGCTGGCGCTCTACATCCAGGCCTTCCTGATGATGGGTGGCTTTGTCGCCATCTACAACTACCTCGGCTTCCGGCTCTCCGGGGCACCGTTCGGCCTCCCGGCAACACTGATCAGCCTGATCTTCCTGGCCTACCTGTCCGGCACCTTCTCCTCCCGCTGGGCGGCGGGGCTGACGGTCCGGTTCGGGCGGCGGAACGTGCTGCTGGCAGGGCTGGCCCTTGCCACGGCCGGTCTCGCGCTCACCCTGACCCCGTTCCTGGTCCTGATCCTCTCCGGACTGGTGGTCTTCACCGGCGGCTTCTTCGCCGCGCACAGCATCGGGTCCGGGTGGACCGGCGCTATCGCCAGCACCGGCCGCGCCCAGGCTGCGTCCCTCTACAACCTGGCCTACTATCTTGGCTCCAGCATCTTCGGCTGGGCAGGCGGCCTGCTCTTCCAGGCCTGGGGCTGGAATGCCCTGGCGGGGGCCGTCATGGTCCTGGCCTGCCTCACGGCGGCGACGGTCGCCGTCGTCCATCCAGCGACGGAACCCGCAGCAAACTGACGCCTGTCACAGCCCTGAACTATTCCTTGAAGGTCACGGGAAGGAAGGGCCGGAAATTCGGCGGAAGGTGCCCTGCGGCACCGGTTGAAACCGATTCTGCGGTCTAGGATGAACAGAGGACCGTTGGAAGGAACCGCAGTGAGCACGAACGCCAGGAACGGCAGGCCAGGGCAGCACCTGGAACCGCTGGACGCCATCGATGAACGGCTCCTGGCAGCCCTCGTGGCGGACGCGAGGATTTCCAACAAGCAGCTCGCCGAACTGGTGGGCATCGCGCCCTCCACCGCCCTGATGCGCACCCGCGCACTGTCCGAGCGCGGCATCGTCCAGGGCTACGAGGCGAAACTCAGCCTGTCCGCCATCGGCAGGTCCGTCCAGGCGCTGGTGGCGGTGCGCCTTCGTGCCCACGACCGGGACCAGATCGACCGCTTCACCGCCCGCGTGCCGCACCTGCCCGCCGTACTGTCGACGTTCCACACCTCCGGCTCGGTGGATTACCTGCTGCACATTGCCGTTGCAAGCACGGAGGACCTGCGGGACTGGGTGCTGGACAACCTGGCCACGGACCCCGTGGTCGGCCACACCGAAACCACCCTGGTCTTCGAACACATCCAGGGCAACCACGGGCCACTGCCGGATTGAGCCGTCTGAGCGCCTGGCTGCCTAGGCTGGCCGCCGCCTGACTGCCGCTGCCATGGTCACGGCTGACAGCACCAGTGCCGCCGAGCCGCACACCAGCACGAAGCCCTGCACGGCAGCCGGCACCCCGAACATCCCGCCCGCCCAGCCGAGGCCCAGCACCGGGACGGCGCTGCCAAGGTACGTGATGACGTAGACGGTGCTGATGATCTGCGCATGCCGGGCGGGCTCCACTTTCGCGGCCACCTCGTTGAAGACCGTGCGGAAGGCCACTCCCTGTCCCAGCCCCGCCGCCGCAGCAGCCGCAACCAGCAGCAACGGGCTGTGCCAGGTACCGGCTGCACCGAGCAGCATCACGGACACGCCCAGGACGGCCAGCCCGGCAGGCACGGCCAGCCGGCCCCGCACGCTCACCAGCTGGCTCAGCGCCGAGGCCCCCAGCGGCAGGCCGGCGAGCACGCCCACCAGCGGGCGGGACTGCGTGTCCAGGACCTGCGCGAAATAGCCGGGGGCCAGCGAGAGGCAGAAACCGAACACGGCAAAGCTGAGGAAGCCGACGCCGGAGGCCAGCCAGAATGCGCCCCTCGCCTGGCGCGAAACGGACGGGCGGCGCGGAGCAAGCGCGTAGAGGGGCCGCGACGGTGCCGGCAGCATGATCGCCGGCCGGGCCCGGATCAGGTAGAGCGGAACCAGCAGCGCTGCGAGGAGGACCGAGTGGATGTAATAGGGGGCGGTGGTGGCGCCGGGAAGCAGCGACAGCAGTCCGCCGATCACGGGTCCCGCAGCCACTCCCCCGGAGGATGCCAGCAGCGTGAAGCGGGACGCCCACTCAGGGCGGGAAGGCAGCAGTTCCCGCAGGGCAGCGGCGCTGGCACCGGTTGCAAGGGCCACGGCCGTTCCCTGAAGCGCCCGGCCGGCGCACAAGGCGGCCAGGGTCTGCGCTTCGGAGAAGATCCATCCTCCGGCCAGGCCGGTGAGCACTGCAACCAGGAGAGCAGCGCGCCGCCCGATGTGGTCGGACCAGTGGCCGGCCAGCAGCAGCGTGGCCACCAGCGCCAGCACGTAGCTCGCAAAAGCACCCGTCACTTCGAGGCTGGACAGTCCCAGGCTGATCTGCAGCAGCGGGTACAGCGGGGTGGCCAGGTTGGCGCCCACCAGGAGCATGAAGATGACCGCACCGGCCATGACCAGCCTTGCTGTAGTGGAAGCATCCCAGCCTGCGGCTGCAGCCGTTGCCGGACGCATTCGCAGTTCGCTGAAGACCGTCATGGTGCCGCCTTAGGAGTGGCCGCGGCGGGTCGTCCTTGTGGGAGCCCTTCGCGGATGGATCTATGATGATTCAAGAATGCGGGAGGACTGCCTGATTCGTCTGTTCTTGGGCTCGTAATTGCGCAGAACCATCAATTCTTGCCTGCCCACATGATGGAGAGTGACGATTTTGAACAAGCTGGACCCCACGGACCTGAAGATCCTCCTGGCCCTGATCAGGGACCCCCGCATCCAAATCGGTGAGCTCAGCGAGGCGCTGGGTATTGCGCGCAACACCGCCCAGTCCCGCGTGCGCCGCCTGCTGCGGGCCGGGGTGCTGCGACCGGGTGGCCGCGAAGTGGACCTTGAGGCCGTCGGGTATGACGTGGTGGCGTTCGTGACCATCGAAGTTTCGCACCGCGAACTGGACGGCGTGGTGGCGGCTCTGCGGCTGATTCCGCAGGTCCTTGAAGTCCACGAGATTTCTGGGCGCGGCGATGTGTGGTGCCGGGTGGTTGCCACGGACACCCACAACCTTCAGGCGTCCCTGCGCCAGGTCCTGAGGATAAAGGGGGTCATCCGCACCGAGACGGTCCTGGCACTGCACACCCATATCCCGTACCGGACGGAGCCCCTGATCAGCGGCCTGAGCAGCACCGGCCAGTAGGATTTCCAGAATGACCATCATCGACAACGCCGTGTACGTCAACGGCGTGCGCCACGCCGAGCCTGAAAGCCTGGAGCAGACCTTTGAGACTTTGGCCCGGCACGGCGGTATGGCCTGGATCGGACTGTACCGGCCGACGGCGGACGAGATGGCGGCGGTGGCAGCAGAGTTCGGCCTGCACGGCCTCGCAGTCGAGGACGCAGTTTCAGCCCACCAGCGGCCCAAGCTGGAGCGCTACGACGACAATTTGTTCACGGTGCTGCGTCCCGCCCGGTACCTGGACGCGAGCGAAACGGTGGAATTTGGTGAACTCCACGTCTTCACCGGCAAGAACTTCGTGGTGACCGTACGCCATGCTGAAACGGCCGGGGTGGCCCGGGTGCGGCAGCGGCTTGAGGCACGGCCGGACCTTCTGCGGCACGGACCCGAGGCCGTGCTGTACGCGCTGCTGGACCGGGTGGTGGACGACTATGCGCCGGTGGTGGCCGGGCTCGAGAACGACATCGACGAGATCGAGGACCAGCTTTTCAGCGGTGATTCGGCCGTATCCCGCCGCATCTATGAGCTTGCCCGCGAAGTGATCCAGTTCCAGCGGGCCATCCACCCCCTGCCGGAGATGCTGGACCAGCTGAAGCGGGGCTTTGAAAAGTACGGCGTGGAGACCGAGCTGCGGCACAACCTGCGGGACGTTGAAGACCACGTTGAACGGGTGATTTCCCGGGCGGATTCCTTCCGTGACCTCCTGCAGAACGCCCTCACCCTGGACGGGACGCTGACCGCCAACAGGCAAAACGAGGCCAGCGCCGAACAGAATGAGCAGGTCAAGAAGATCTCATCCTGGGCGGCGATCCTCTTCGCGCCGTCTTTCGTGGCCGGCATCTACGGCATGAACTTTGACCACATGCCGGAGCTGCACTGGGCCTTCGGCTATCCGATGGCGCTTGGGCTGATGGTGGCAACGGGCGCGCTTATGTACGCGATCTTCAAGAAGAAGGGCTGGATTTAGGGGGCCATCCAACGGCAAGCCGCACGCGGGCGTTCCCTGCGGCGTGCACGAGCACCGAGACCGCCAGGAAGGCGCCGAGGACTTCGGCCGCGATGCCGAACACCCTCGCCCAGCCGCCCTCGCGCGTGGGGTCCAGGAAGTCGTATACGTACCATCCGTCGAGGCCCCCGCGGACCCACGAAAACACCAGGAATGCCGCGGGGTAGCCCAGCCAGGCCAACGGCCGCCACCAGGGGCCGCGGACCGTACGGGTAACGAGGAGCCAGTCCAGTGCCACCATCAACGGCGCCAGGCGGTGGTGTGCCAGTTGGGGCCAGTAAAGGTCCCAGCTCCACCACGGCTCATCGGGCGGCGCCACCAGCACGATGTAAATGATGCCCGTCATGACCAGGTACAGGACCAAAGCACCGAACAAATGGTCCCACCAGCGCGGCAGCCTGCTCCGCGGCCGCAACCCCGAGGCGAGCAGTACAAGCCCCAGGACAAGGTTGCCCTGGACAGTGAACTCCGAATACAGCTGGGGAATGTCGACGTCGTTCCCCGGCAGGGTCGCGTCAAGAGTCTTCTGTATGAGCGCGGCGAGAACAAAGAGTCCGACCAGGATCCGGATGGCACGAACCCATGGGCGATCGGGGTGAAGGGCATTGTTCGCGGCGAAGTTACGGCGGACCGGCGGTACCGACGGACTGGGGCCGCCGGTACGTTTTGTGAGGCTCATGAAGCAAGGGTGGCGGGATTTGACGGCCCCCGACAGAGTCCTTTGGCAGTCGCTATGCCGGCCAGTACTCCGTGTTCCGGCTCAGACGCTGGTCCTTCGCTTGAGCCAGCCCCAGACGCCGGTGGCGACGAAGAGGATAAGGCCGATGATCGCGAGCCAGAACAGGCCCTTCACGACAAAGCCCACGATGGACAGGATGAGCCAGATGACAAGAAGTCCAATAATGATTCCCATGGGCTCACTCTAGGCTGGTGGGAAGGGGTTGGCCCGCTCATCAGGCTGCGTTTCGCCTGGGCGGAGGAAATGGATGGCTGGTGGAGCTAAGGAGATTCGAACTCCTGACCTCTTCGATGCGAACGAAGCGCTCTACCAACTGAGCTATAGCCCCGGAACTGGCCGCAGCCTGCAAAGTTTCCCGGCGGCTGCGGATCCGGTGTCCCTAGGCTACAAATTTTCCCGGCGCAACGCCAATCGGCGCGCTTGTCGACGGCGGGGTCCCCTGCGGGAGCCTACGCGCGGCGGCGCTGCAGGACGTCGTCGAGGTTGCTCAGGGCCCGCTGCGCCTTGGTGAGCTGCTGGGCCTCCGCAGACGCCACCGCTTCCGCCGACGGGGCCCCGGCCGCACCCTGCCTCAGGGACGGCTTGCCCACGGCCTTGGGAGCCTCCGGAAGCTCCAGCGGTTCGGGAGCGGGACGCTCGGCCTTCGCGGCTTCCACGTAGACGGGCTTGGGCACTTCCACCGGCTCCCAGGGAGTGCCGGCAACACCATTGTGGGCGACGGCGGCAGCGCCCGGCCTGACGGCGGCGGCACTGGGATCACCGGCGGCAACGGCGACGGCGAGGGCTGCTTCGCGCAACTCCATGGCAGTCAGGGGCTTAACTTTGGGTTCGCCAGCCTCGGCGTCGAACAGCGGGCTTTCCCGACGGGCAGGTGCCTGCCCGGGTTTCGGCGGAGCAGCCGGCGCTGCAACATCCGGACGGCGGGCCGGGGCTGCACTCATGGCGGAGCGGAACGCGGCGTTTACCTTCGCCTTGCGGTCGCGGACGGCGAGCCAGCGCAGCACCGCTACCGACGCCGGAGTCAGCACGGCGCACGCCACCGGCAGGGCGGGTGATCCCAGCCCGAAGGCCAGCAGCACGCCGGAGATGAAGAGGGTCACCAGGGACAGAAGTCCCACGAGGGCCAGGGCAGTGCGGCCGTAACGGATACGGAACCGGGCCGGAGGTGCAGTGCTGGCAGCACCGGCAGCGGGCGCGGCACTCTTCCTGGGTTCCATGGCTTTCTCCTGCTGGGCGGCGACGTTCATTACCAGGCCGGCTGGCTGGTCCGGCCGTTCCTCGGCCTGCGTGTCCGCCAGGAAGTCACCGGCGGGCTGGAACTGGTGCCGGCGGTTCCGGAGGACGTAAGGGGCAACCCAAACAATCCAGAGCACGACGGCAACCACGAGGATCACTGAGCTGCTAAGGGGGAAGTCCACACTCAAAACCGTATGAGCATCGTGACTGGTCCTGCCGCATTAGCTGCGGTGTGTCGTGTCGCTGCTGGCAAATCATTGGATTTATGAAGGATGCGAGGCAAGCCAGGGCGCCAGGAGGCCTTCCGGGACTTCTTCCGAAGTGAGGGCGAACGAGCGGTGGTCGGCCCATTCCCCGTTGATGTGCAGGAAACGGGGACGGTACCCCTCGTCACGGAACCCCAGCTTCTCCACCACCCGCAGGCTGGGTCCGTTCTCGGGGCGGATGTTGATTTCCATCCGGTGCAGGCCGAGGGTGCGGAAGCAGTGGTCGGTGACCAGTGCAACGGAGGTGGGAGCTATGCCCCGGCCGGCCCGTGCCTTGTCCACCCAGTAGCCCAGGGTGGCCATCATCGCCGAGCCCCAGACAATGGACGACACGGTCAACTGGCCGACGATGACCGGGTTCCTGTGTCCTGGCGTCCACTCCGTGATCAGGAACGGCAGCGCCGTACCCTGGGCAGCCTGCGCGTTGAGCGAGCGGACCATGTGACGGTAATCCGGTAGCCCGCCGCCCGGCTCTGGATTGGAGGCCTCCCAGGGTGCCAGCCACTCGCTGTTGCGGGACCGCACCTCGGTCCACTCCTTCTTGTCCCGGTACCTGATGGGCCGCAGGACGAGGTCGCCGCACTCCAGCGTGACGGGCCAGATGGGACCAGCGCGCACGGCGTTACCCGGACAGGCCGGCAGCGAATCCGGGCAGCCATTCCCGAAGCCCCGGGCCCAGGTCATCGCTGTCGACGGCAAGCTGGATGCAGGCCTGGAGGTAGCTGAGCTTGTCGCCTGTGTCGTAGCGGCGGCCACGGAACACCACGCCGTAGACCCCGTAACCCTCCCCCTCGCCGGATGCCAGTTCCTGCAAGGCGTCAGTGAGCTGGATTTCGCCGCCGCGTCCCGGTTCCGTCTTTTCGAGGACATTGAAAACAGCGGGGTGCAGGACGTATCGCCCGATCAGGGCCAGGTTGGACGGCGCTTCCTCCGGAGAGGGTTTCTCCACCAGCCGGTTCACGCGGACGTAGCCTTCGCCGTCGAACTCCTCAACGTCAGCACAGCCATAAGCGCTGATCTGCGAGGGTTCCACTTCGATCAGCGCCACGACGGAACCTCCGGTCCTGGCCTGGACATCGATCATCGTGCTGAGGAGTTCGTCGCGGGGGTCGATGAGGTCGTCCCCGAGCAGGACCGCGAAGGCTTCCTCCCCCACGTGCTGCCTGGCCCGGAGGACGGCGTGGCCCAGGCCCAGGGGGTCACCCTGCCGGACATAGTGGATATCGCCGAGCTTGCTGGCGGCCTGGATGGCTTCCAGCTTCGCGGTGTCACCCTTCTCCGCCAGCATCGACTCAAGTGATGGCACACGGTCAAAATGGTCTTCGAGCGCCCGTTTATTGCGGCCGGTGATCATCAGGACGTCGTTGAGGCCAACGTTGACGGCTTCCTCCACCACGTACTGGATGGCAGGCTTGTCAACGACAGGAAGCATTTCCTTCGGCATGGCTTTAGTGGCGGGCAGGAACCTGGTACCCAGGCCGGCTGCAGGGATGACGGCTTTGCGGACCCTCGGGTTACTGGTAGTCACCGGACTAATCTAACGTCAGCGTCAAGCATTTCCGTAACTATCGAAAGCCCAGGCAGGTCCACGGCGGCCCGCCACAAGCCGTCAGCCGGCGGGCAGAGCAGGAAGGACACCATGCTGCAGGAGTCGAACACCATCAAGGACGGCATCCGTGCCGCGCACCGACGGCGCCGGGCCACCCTAACCCCGGGGCAACTCGAGTCCGCGGGCGCGGGGCTGGCACTGCATGGCGAAGCATGGGCAGGGTCTGTAACCGGCGGGCGTCCCGCAACGGTGTGCGTCTATCTCGGCGTGGGCAAGGAACCTCCCACCCTGCCGTTGATCGCCGCCCTGCACGCCAGCGGCCACAAGGTCCTCCTTCCGGTGTGCGAACCGGGCCGGGAATTGAGCTGGGTGTTCTGGACGCCGGAAGTGGGCTTCTCGCGCAGCAAGTACGCGCCCATCCTGGAACCGGACGGTCCCCGGCATGGGCCTGACGTGGCCGGCGAGGCCCAGGCGCTCTTCATACCGGCGACGGCAGTGGACCTCGCGGGCAACAGGATCGGCCAGGGCGGCGGCTACTACGACAAGTTCCTGGGGCACCTGGCGACGGCCGGGAAGGACATCCCGCTGGCCGCCGTGATCTACGACGAGGAACTGCTGCCTGAGGGCAGGATTCCCGCGGAAGAATTCGACCGGCCGGTCCCGGCAGTCCTCCTCCCGTCCGGGCTCCGGCACTTGAACGGGGGCGCCTGAGCGGCGGCCGGGCCAGGCCCCTCCCGGGCACGGAGGATGCTAGAATTGGCACTCAGGCCCTGCGACTGCTAACGGTTCACCACGTGGCAGCACGGGACCTCTCGTTTGCCCAAGAGGAGGAGCACCAGTGCCAACATATGCTTACGCCTGCAAGGATTGCGGCCACGCCTTCGACATCGTCCAGTCGTTCTCGGACAGCAGCCTGACGTCATGCCCTGAGTGCAACGGGACGCTGCGCAAGAAGTTCAACAGCGTTGGCGTCGTCTTCAAGGGCTCGGGCTTCTACCGCACCGACTCCCGCGACACGAAGGGGAGTTCCGTCTCCCCCGCCCCAGCGGCGGCCCCGGCAGCTCCAGCTGCAACCCCGGCCCCGGCCCCGGCGGCTGCAGCAAGCTAGCCCCCTCCGCGATGCCGACGGCGGCCAGGCGCATTCCAGCGCCGGGCCGCCTTCGTGTCGGCAGCGGTGCTTTCGGGCACCATTTTGCCTTGGCGGAAACGCACCGGGAGCGTTGCCCGCCCTGCGGCACTATTGTCCACATAGCCGGCGTCCGACCTGTCCAGCCTCTTTCGCCCGGCACTAGCGTGGGCTCATGCCTGCTCATCCGTTCCGTGTCCGCCGCGGCAACTCCCGCATTGCCGGTAATCCACGCCTGACCGGCAACTCCCGTCCGTCCAGCCGCTCGCGCCCCCCGAACAGGCGCCTGCCAGTCCGCTTCGCCGCATGGCTGAGCCGGAACAGGCGCCTCGCCGCGGCTTTGCTGCTCTGCGCCGCCGCATCCTTGACCGTCCAACAGCTGACCCCGGCCCCTGTGGCCACCGTTGCGGCACTCGCCGCTGCCCGTGACCTGCCGGCCGGGACCGCCCTCGCCGCATCGGACCTGGCGCCCGTGCGCGTGCCGCCCGGGGTAGTTGCCGAAGGCTTTCTCCACGATCCAGGCACCGCAGCAGGCAAGCAGTTGGCGGCCCCGTTGCGAAAGGGTCAGCTCCTCACCGACGCGCAACTGCTTGGTCCCGGGCTCCTGACAGGGACCCCGCCGGGTTCGGCGGCTGTCCCCTTAAGGATGGCCGATGCCTCGTCCACCCAGCTGGTCGCTCCGGGCCAGCTGGTGAATGTTGTCCTCACATCGGCCAATGGATTCGACCAGCAGGGACCGTCAGAAGTGCTGGCCTCGGCGGTCCCCGTGCTGTGGACCTCGAACAAAGGCGGGCAAAGCGGACAGTGGCTGGGCACCACCGAGACGGATGGCCTGATCGTTGTGGCAGCAGGCCGCGAGCAGGCAGCCCGTCTCGCCGGAGCGTCAACTCAGGGCAGGCTGTTCTTTGTCCTGGTAGGACCACCGTAAGCTGCCGGCGCGCCCGCCGGCGTCCTGGTCAGCCCCAGTGCGGCGGCTTCTGCTCCTTCAGCCAGGCATCGTGGTCGTCATCCCGGTCACCCCAGCTGCGGGCGTCGTCTTCTGCGGCCTTGGTGGGCAGGATGCCGCCGGACACCGGGACAGGGCCTCGGGATGCGGCGCCGGCCGGACCGGCAGCCTCAGCAGTTGCGCCGTCCTGGGAGTTATCTTCCTGCTTCATGTCTTCCTGCGACGTCTCTTCCTGTGATGACTCTTCCTGTGATGACTCTTTGGCGTTGTCCTTGGCTGCACTGTCCTGGCCTGGCTTGCTTGGACTTGCACCATCATGGCCAGCACCGTCCTGGCCAGCACGGTGCCTGGTCAGGTAGACGGCACCGGCGGAGGGCGTATCGATACCATTGAGCGCCTGGTCGACGTCGTCGTCAAGGAAGCCGCCCGACGTCGTGGTCCGGCCCGGGAGCACGACTTTTTCCAAGCCAAGGTACCCGGCGATCCGGTCGGCGCAGGCCGAGGGATCGGTGAAAACCTCGATGGTCCACAGCGGCATGTACCGCCACCCCAGCCGTTCCAGCAACTGCGGGCGGAGCCGGCTCCGTTCCCGCACGCTCATGGTGCGGTACTGCTCGGTGCCGTCAGACTCGATCGCCACTGGCCAGGGAAGGTCAGCGTCGTCCTGGCCCATGGTGCTCAGGGGGTCGGCCGCGGCAACAACGTCAATGGCGCCGTCGTACTGGTGCCACACCCTGGCGCCGCGTGCCCGCAGCCGGTCTCCCAGGTCTGCCACCAGCGGATCAGCCCCAAGCGCCTGCTCGCTGGCAGCCGCACGGGAAGCCGGCGTACCGAGGTCCGTGTTGCCGGAAATTTCCCGGTTCAGCAGCGCGTAGAGGTCCACGGCTCCATGTGTCAGGCGGGTATGGTCCAGGTCTTCCGGCCGGAAGCACGTCAGCACATGCATGGACCGCCTGGCGCGGGTCATGGCCAATGCAAACTTCTCCCTGCCGCCTTCCGCCGAGAGCGGCCCGAAGCTGTGCAGCGCCCGGCCGTGGGGAGTGCGGCCGAAGCCTGGCGAGAAGATCACATGGTCCCGGACCAGGCCCTGCGCGCGCTCCAGGTCCACCACCCGGAAGGATTCCGGGCCTGCCCCAAAGAAGCCGGCCAGGCCTGGATGGTTTGCAAGCTGGAGCCGGATGGATTCGCCAATCCTGGCGGCGTGACGGAGGCTGGCGGTGACCACGGCCAGTGAGGTCCGGGGGCGCATGCGGGCGTGTTCGAAGACCAGCTCCACTACGCGGTTCACTTCGGCGACCACAGATTCCACGCCCTCATGGTCGGCACTGGGAAGTCCGGTGCCGTCGGAAAGGTATTCCACCAGGAGGGACCGGTCCAGCCCCGTGGCGGACTGGCCTTCCGGCAGCCGGCGGAGGCCGCCGTCGTAGAAGTCCTTGCTCAGTTGCAGGACCAGATCCTCGTCAACAGCGCGGTACACCACGTTCAGCCGCCATACGGGCAGGACTGCCGAGAGCGCGTTAAAGGCGCTCTCCACGCGCTGGTGGGCAGACTCGCCCGGCGCCAGGCGTTCGACGCCTACCGTGAAGGTCCGGGGACTGGCGATCCGTGCGTCCCCGAACGCGATGACCTGCCGCGCACGGGCAAGGGACGGCAGAACCGCCTGGAGCGACGTGGCCTCGGCATCGAGGACCACGACGGCATCGAAGTGCTGTTCAGCCGGGAGCAGCCCGGTCATGAGGTACGGGCTGACGGACCAGACCGGGACAAGGGTGCCGATGAGGTCCGGGGCCTGGGCGGTCAATGCGGGCAGCGATACCCGGCCGTCCTTCAGCAGGCTGCGCAGGAGGTCGGCCTGGCGGGGCTGGGCCGCGATCGCGGTGCGCCACCGCTCGGCCAGGTCCCAGCGCAAGCGCGCCGCTCCGCTGGCAATGTGGGCGTTGTCCGCCAGCCGGTACTCCGCCTCAAGCTGGCGGAGGGCGTCGCCGTCTGACATGGCCAGGTAGTCGTCGCCGCTGATCATGGCCTCAAGCGCGGACTGCCACCAGGCCAGTTCGAGTTCGGCGGCCACCGATCCTTCCGGCACCTCCCGCTCCGCGAGGTCGGCCAGGAGCTCGCCCAGGCCGTGCTCGCGCATGTTCTCCACCAGGAGGGTGCGTTCGGGCAGTGTCTTGAGCGTGTCGGTATCGGCCACCAGGCGTTCCAGGCGTTCCATCAGCTGCCCGTACGGGGCGGTGGCCAGGGAGCCGCCGGCTTCAGTGTGCCGCAGGGCCTCCCCCAGCTGGCTGAGCTCGCGGTCCAGGCCACGGTACATCGCGTTCATCTCGGCAAGGCCGGACGGAACGGCGGGGTGCCGCTGCGTGGTGGCGTAGCCGGCCCAGAGCGCCCGCTGCTCCTGGACCAGGAGCAGCGAGGTGTGCAGGTCTGCGATGTGCACACCAGGTCGGACGTATTCCTTGGCCACCCGGCGCAGCCGCGAGCGTTGCATGGAGGTCATCTCGATGCCCCGTTCGCGCCGCCAGGCGGAGGACGCAGTGGCGGAGATCAGGTCCGTCACCGGGCGGTCGAAGATGTCCGGGGTGAATTTGTCCAGGCTGCCGCGCACCGCGACAAGCAGTTCCAGCTGTTCGCCCCACTCGGCAAACGATTCGCCGAGCCGGATTTCCGCATGCTCGGCCACGGCGTTCATGCGCTCACGCAGGATGGGAAGGCTCTTGGCCACGGAACGGACCAGGTCCTGGGCTTCCTCTGTTTCCTTGCGGGTCAGCAGCCTGGCCCCGTGCCACGGACTGGTGGTGGCAGCCTTGCTGAAGCTGCCCAGCTCCGCGGCCCGACGCAGCCTGGTAGCCAGTTCCTCGCGGTCCCTGATGCTGTCCAGGACGCTCCGCTTGAGCCTGACCGTGGTGGCCGGGGCCGGGTGGATGGACGTGAGTTCCGCCAGGGACTGCATGGCCTGGTACGGCGAGCAGCCCCACCGCTCCCTGACGTTATGCAGCGACGCCACGTGGTCCATGAGCGCGTGCCGGTGCTCCGTCAGCGTGCTGTGCAGGTTTCCCAGCTGGGGTTCCAGGGACTTCTCGTTGCGGACAATGGCCCGGACCAGCTGGCCCTTCAGCTGCTGCGCGGTGACGTTTCCCGATAGCTGGAACAGGATGGACTCGAGCCCCAGTGACTCAAGCTGGGCCGAGACTTCATTCAGGCTGGCCCGGCGGTCGCCCACCACGAGAACGGTCTTGCCGGCATCCACCAGGGCGCCGATCGTGTTGATGGCGGTCTGGGTCTGTCCGGTGCCGGGAGGCGTGCTGACCACCAGGGAGTCGCCGGCGCGGGCGGCATCGATGACGTACTGCTGGTCCCTGTCCGCGTCCAACAGCAGCAGCTCGTCCTTGGGGTGCCGGTTGTCCAGCGGAGGAAAGCGGGAGGGGTCGGGTTCCTCGACGTCCACCACTTCGCCCCCCGCTGCGGTTGCCAGCGCGGAGATCAGGGGGTTGGAATCATTGATCCAGGGGTCGTCGAGGTTGCCGGAGAGGTCCGCGAAGGTGGACACCAGCAGGTTGTGCTGGGTTTCCGCACCGTGGATGGGCCGGATCAGTGTTGCCAGCCGGTCCAGGACAGGCTGGGGGTCGAACCGGGCGGTGCTGTAGGCCAGGCGGGTGACCGCGTTGACGTCGAAGACGATCCCGTGGACGTTCTTCAGGTGCCGCACCAGGGCAGGGTTGATGTGCGCCTGCTCGGTCAGCTGGAGTTCGAAGTCGTCCTCCCCGGGCCGCACAGTCAGGGAGATGGCGGTGAGCATCACCGGCGCGGACACCCGCTGCGGCTTGCCCCCGACGGCGGAGGTCCACACCACCGTGCCGGCCGAAAGGTACCCGGCGTCGATGCCGCGGTCGTTGGCGAGTTCGAAGATCTTGGACCGGATGTTCCGCGAAGCCCGCGCCGCCACCACATACTGCTGACGGTCCCGGATCAGCGTGGACAGGCGCGTGCGGCGCCCGGCCATGAGCTGGGCCAGGCCTGACGGGTGCGCCGAGGTGAGGTCGATGGAGCCTTCGGGCGTCTTGGTGAAGCGCAGCATCGTGTCCGCGCCGGTGACGGGTTTGAGTCCCGACAGCCATTTACGAAGCTCTTCCGAGCCTTCCGGGTGGCCTTGACCAACTGACACTTCTGCCTTCTTTTCTGCGCTTGCACGTGACGCCCTGGACCATACCGGCATAGTTTCGAGAGTAGCCGCTCCGGTCCCGGTCTTGAGAGACCGCAACACTGGGGCAAGGGAAATTGGTGAGGATTTCACCGGGGAAAAGCAGTGGCCGGCCCCCGCTGGCGGAGGCCGGCCACTCAGAATGCTATTCCCACTCGATGGTTCCCGGCGGCTTGCTGGTCACATCCAGCACCACCCGGTTAACGCCGTCCACCTCGTTCGTGATCCGGTTGGAGATCCTGGCCAGGAGGTCGTACGGCAGGCGCGACCAGTCGGCGGTCATGGCGTCTTCGGAGGAGACGGGGCGGAGCACGATGGGGTGGCCGTAGGTGCGGCCATCGCCCATGACGCCGACGCTGCGGACGTCGGCCAGCAGGACCACGGGCATCTGCCATACCTCGTTGTCCAGCCCGGCTGCGGTCAGTTCCGCGCGCGCGATGGCGTCGGCCTTCCGCAGCAGGTCCAGCCGCTCCTTGGTGACGTCGCCGACGATGCGGATGCCCAGGCCCGGGCCCGGGAACGGCTGGCGGCCGACGATTTCCTGCGGCAGGCCCAGCTGGGCGCCGACGGCGCGGACTTCGTCCTTGAACAGGGCGCGCAGGGGTTCCACGAGCTCGAACTGGAGGTCCTCGGGGAGCCCGCCCACGTTGTGGTGGCTCTTGATGTTCGCAGCGCCCTCGCCGCCGCCGGATTCGACGACGTCCGGGTACAGCGTGCCCTGGACCAGGAACTTGATCTTCTCGCCGTGGGCAGCGGCTTCGGCGATGATGGCCAGTTCGGCTTCCTCGAAGGCGCGGATGAACTCGCGGCCGATGATCTTGCGCTTGGTCTCGGGGTCGCTGACTCCTGCCAGGGCCGAGAGGAAGCGTTCCTGCTCGTTGGCGACGTACAGCTTGACGCCGGTGGCGGCCACGAAGTCGCGCTCGACCTGCTCGGCCTCGCCTTCGCGCAGCAGGCCGTGGTCAACGAACACGCAGGTGAGCTGGTCGCCCACTGCGCGCTGGACCAGTGCCGCCGCGACCGCGGAGTCCACGCCTCCGGAGAGGCCGCAGATCACCCGGGCGTCCCCGATCTGCTGGCGGATGCGCTCCACCTGCTCTTCGAGGATGTTGCCCGTGGTCCAGTTGGGCTCAATCTTGGCGCAGTTGAACAGGAAGTTCTCCAGCACCTGCTGGCCGTAGGCCGAGTGCTTGACCTCCGGGTGCCACTGCACGCCGAAGAGGCCCTTTTCCTCGTTGGCGAAGGCAGCCACCTCCGCGCCCGCGGTCGTTGCCAGGACTTCGAAGCCTTCCGGCGCACTGTGGACGGAGTCGCCGTGGCTCATCCAGGTCTTCTGGTGCTGGGGCATGCCCTCGAGGACGGAGCGGCCCTCGCCCAGGATGGTGGTTTCGGTGGATCCGTACTCCCGCAGCCCCGTCTTGTCCACCTTGCCGCCCAGGGCGTTGGCCATGGCCTGGAAGCCGTAGCAGATGCCAAAGACGGGGACGCCCGCTTCGAAAAGGTCGGCACCTACGCTCGGGGCGCCGTCGGCGTAAACGCTGGAAGGTCCGCCGGACAGGATGATGGCGGCGGGATTCTTGGCCAGGAGCTGCTCGGTGCTGTAGGTATGCGGAACCACTTCCGAATACACATTCGCTTCCCTGACGCGGCGGGCAATCAGCTGCGCGTACTGGGCACCGTAGTCAACTACCAGCACCGGCTTCTGGGAAGTCTGGGATGCAGTGGGAGTAGTCACCGTAATAGCCTACTTGGCGCCCTTGCACCGGCGCACCTTGGGAGGCCGGGCTGTGACGGAGCAAACGTCCCGGCAACCGGAGCAGCTGGGCGTCAGTACCGCTGCGGGGCCTGCGGATGGGCGGCCAGTTCGGCTTCGACCTCGGCGTGGAACTTCTTCTCCACGATGAAGGACAGGAACGGCACCACGCCGCCCAGGGCCAGCAGGACCAGCTTGAGGAACGGCCAGCGCATCAGCGACCACAGCCGGAAGTTGGAGATCAGGTACACCACGTACATCCAGCCGTGGACTATCAGGACCGTGACGGACACGTTGACGCCGTTGATGACCCCCGGAGGTTCAGCGTCCGCGAAGCCGAAGCCGAAGGGCTGGCCTGTGACGGCATTGGTGCCACCGGCGAACAGGTACTGCCCGAAGCCGTAGCGGGCAACGAGTTCGGCACACAGCAGGAGCAGCATGGTGCCGGTGAGGTAGGCCATGACCTTGTAGAACTTCAGGGCCGAGCGGATCTGGGCCTCCGTGCCGCCGAAGCGGCGCTTCTTGCCGGCGGCCTTGCCGGTGGTGGCCTGCGTGGACGGGTTGGCCGGTTTCGGATCAATCATGGCTGTACCTTCTGCTGGGGCGTTTCATGCTGTTCGGGTGTGGCGGAAGCTTCGGCTTCATCGAGGGCTTCCTCGAGGTCCCGGTGGTAGTCGTCCTTGACCAGCCGCCACCAGATGAAGACGGCAAAGCCGGCGAAGACCACCCATTCGATGGAGTAGAAGAGGTTCAGCCAGTTGACGTGCTGGGCCGGCGGCTGTGGGCCGATGTCCAACGGAAGCAGCGTTCCGGGCACTGCTGATGCACTGACGTCAGCGCCGTCCACTACTTCAGCCGTGGCGGAGACAAAGCCGGGGTAGCTGCTGACCTCCCAGTAGTTGATCAGTTCAGCGACCGATACCGCAGAGGCCTCGCCCGGCTGCGGCGCCTTGCCTGGCACCGGCGCTTCGGACGGCAGCAGCCGGCCCGTCAGTTCCACGGTGCCCGACGGCGGGGCTGCCGCGTCACCGGGTGCGGCCACCCACCCGCGTGCCACCGGAATCCAGGTCTGGGGTGACGCTGCGGCTCCGGTCAGTGCGGGTGCACCGTTGACGGCAAAGGCGGACACCACCCAGTAGCCGCTCTTTCCATCATGGAGGCGGCCCGGGACAAGGACCTGCTTGTCGGGGCTGTAGGTTCCCTGGGCGGTAACCATCTGGTCGGCTACGCTTCCGTGGAAGAACTCCCCCGGCTGCAGGGTGGCGGTGAGCGGCTGGACTTGCTCGGTGGTCGGATTCACCGGCACCTCGGGCCGCGTGGAGCGCCCAAACTGCCATTGGCTCAGCAGCACAAAGACCCCGGAAAGGGCGATCGCAAAGATGAAGCCTGCGATCCAGCGGGGCTTAAGGGCTGTTTTCCACACGTCTTAACCGTACTTCGTACTTCTGTAGAACAACTAAACGCCGGGAGGTCCTGCCCGGCGTGCGGAACCTCCGGGAAGCGTGCCTAGTGGTCGAAGAACACCAGGCTTGAGTTGATGAGCTCGGCGATCACTTCGGCGTCGTAGGCGCGGCGCAGCGACTCGCGGAAGGATTCCTTGGACAGTGACCGTGCCAGGGTGGCCAGCACCTCAAGGTGGTCAGAGAACGAGCTCGCGGGGGTGGCGATCAACAGGATCACCGTGGCAGGCCCGTCGGCCGCTCCGAAGTCCAGGGCGTGGCCGTACTTGGCGACTCCAACAGCGATTGAGGTTTGGGAGACGAACTCGCTGCGCGCATGCGGCAGTCCGATCCCACCGGGGAGGCCTGTGGCCAGCTGGTGCTCCCGGGCATTGACGTTCTTCAGGAACCCGTCAAGATCCGATATGCGCCCCGCCGCGTACAGCCGCTCCGCCAATTGCGTGGTGGCGTCGGTCTTGTCCTTCGCCTCCATTTCGAGGATCACCATCTCAGCGGTGGTGAGGTGGGCGTCATACGGGTCCAGTGGTTCCGCCAAGGCGTATCCCTTCGGTCAGCAGTGGGGCGAGCGGCCCCTTAACGCAAGGGCACGATGTCTTCCGCGCCCAGGCGGGCGGCGTCTGCGGATTCGTCGTCCGGCTGTTGCTGGCTGAGGCGTTCGGCCTCCACGCGGGCAAGGTAGTGCCGGACTTCGTTTTCACGCTGCGCGTCGCTCCAGCCAAGGACGTCACCCATCAGTTTAGCGACTACCGGAGCAGCGGACACGCCGCGGTCCCAGGCCTCGATGGAGATCCGTGTCCGGCGGGTCAGGACGTCCTGCACATGGCGGGCGCCTTCGTGCGTGGCTGCGTACACGGCCTCTGCCTGAAGGTAGTCGTCCGCTCCCGGGATGGGCTCAGCCAGCTCCGGGTTCTCGTCGATGATGGCCAGTACCTCAGGCGTCATGGACCCGTACCGGTTGAGCAGGTGCTCGATCCGCGCCACATGGACCCCGGATTCCTCCGCTGTACGGTTCCGGCGGTTCCAGGCTGCCCGGAAACCGCTGGCCCCCAGCAGCGGGATGGTTTCGGTGCAGCTCGGCGGGACACGTTCATCCATGGTGCGGGTGGCTTCGTCAACGGCGTCCTTGGCCATGACGCGGTAGGTGGTCCATTTTCCGCCGGCAACGACCACCAGGCCGGGCACGGGGTGCGCCACCACGTGTTCGCGGGACAGTTTGGCGGTGGAGTCGTTTTCACCGGCAAGCAGGGGCCGCAGCCCGGCGTAGACCCCTTCGACGTCCTCCCTGGTGAGCGGACGCTTCAGGACGCGGTTGACGTGTTCGAGGATGTAGTCGATGTCCTTGCTGGACGCAGCCGGATGCGCCTTGTCCAGGTGCCAGTCCGTGTCCGTGGTGCCGATGATCCAGTGCCTGCCCCACGGGATGACGAAGAGGACGGACTTTTCGGTGCGCAGGATCAGACCCACCGTGGACTGGAAACGGTCCCGCGGCACCACCAGGTGGATGCCCTTGGACGCCCGGACCTTCAACTGGCCGCGGTCCGTCACCATGGCCTGGGTCTCGTCGGTCCAGACGCCGGTGGCGTTGATGACCTGCTTGGCGCGGATCCGGAACTCTGTCCCGTCCTCCCGGTTGGCCACCTTGGCGCCCACCACGCGTTCCCCCTCGCGCAGGAAATCCACCACGGCCATCTGGTTCACGGCATGGGCCCCGTAGTAGGCCGCGGTCCGGACCAGGTTGGCCACGTACTTGGCGTCGTCCACCTGCCCGTCGTAGTACCGGATGGATCCTACGAAGGCGTCATTCTTCAGGCTCGGCGCGGCCCGGAGGGTCCCCCGTTTGCTGAGGTGCTTGTGGAAGGGGACCCCGCGGCTGTGGCCGCTGGAGACGGACATCGCGTCATACAGCGCGATGCCGGCACCCACGTAGGGGCGTTCGATGAAGGGCTTGGTCAGGGGGTAAAGGAAGGGCACGGGACGGGCCAGGTGCGGGGCGATCTCGGAGAGCAGCAGACCGCGTTCCTGCAGGGCCTCCTTGACCAGGGCGAAGTCCAGCATTTCCAGGTAGCGCAGGCCGCCGTGGATGAGTTTGGAGGACCGGGAGGAGGTACCGGCGGCCCAGTCGCTGGCTTCGACGATGCCAACGCTGAGGCCGCGGGTCACGGCGTCGAGTGCCGCCCCGGCGCCGACGATGCCGCCGCCCACAATCAGGATGTCCAGCTCCTGGCCGGGTTCAGTGGTAGCGCGCAGCCGCTCAATGGCTGCTTCCCTGGCTTCAGGGCCCAGGACCCCGCCGTTTGCAGGAACACTCTTCATTGAACGCCTCCAGTGCCTCTAGTGCCGGTAGTAAACACACACTACTTGCTCGCGGCGCGCTTTGGGCAGGCCGGGAGGTCCGCCTCCCGGCCTGGCCAGGTCAGTTTCCTTCGTACGGGGATACGACGACGTCGACCCGCTGGAATTCCTTCAGGTCCGAATAGCCCGTGGTAGCCATGGAGCGGCGCAGCGCACCGATCAGGTTGGACGTGCCGTTCGTGTGGTGGCCGGGTCCGAAGAGGACCTCCTCCAGCGGGCCGACGGTGCCAACGTTGGCGCGGTCCCCGCGCGGCAGCTCCAGGTGGTGCGCTTCCTGGCCCCAGTGCCATCCCTTGCCCGGTGCTTCCTCTGCCCGGGCCAGGGCACTGCCCAGCATGACGGCGTCGGCGCCCATGGCAATCGCCTTGACGATGTCACCCGAGGTGCCCATGCCGCCGTCGGCAATGACGTGGACGTAGCGTCCGCCGGATTCGTCCATGTAGTCGCGCCGGGCCGCGGCGACGTCGGAGATGGCCGATGCCATGGGCGAGTGGATGCCCAGGGCGCGGCGCGTGGTGGTGGTGGCGCCGCCGCCGAAGCCCACCAGGACACCGGCCGCGCCGGTGCGCATCAGGTGCAGCGCCGGGGTGTAGCCAGCCGCTCCACCCACGATGACGGGGACGTCGAGTTCGTAGATGAACTGCTTGAGGTTCAGCGGTTCATGGTTCTTGGAGACATGCTCGGCGGACACGGTGGTCCCCCGGATGACGAAGATGTCGACGCCGGCGGCCAGGACGGTCTTGTAGTGCTCCTGGGTGCGCTGCGGGGTAAGGGATCCGGCCACGGTGACGCCGGCCTCGCGGATTTCTGCCAGGCGGGACGTGATGAGGTCCGGCTGGATGGGTGCCTGGTACAGCTCCTGCATCCGGCCGGTAACCGCGGGGCTGTTGATTTCGTCCTGCAGGGCGGCGATCTCGTCCAGGACAGCCTGGGGGTCCTCATACCGGGTCCAGAGGCCTTCCAGGTCCAGCACACCCAGCCCGCCCAGGCGGCCGAGCGCGATGGCAGTCTGCGGGGACATGGCCGAATCCATCGGGGCGGCAATGACAGGCATGCTGAACTGGTAGGCATCGATCTGCCAGGAGACGGAGACGTCCTTGGGGTCGCGGGTGCGACGGTTGGGGACGATTGCAATGTCATCCAGGGAGTAGGCACGACGCCCACGCTTGCCACGGCCGATCTCGATCTCATAAGTCACTGCTCTAGGTTATCCCAGCAGCTGCAATGCCTTGTCTAGAATGGGCCCACGCCGGCAGGGTTCCCTGGCCGGGCTTGCGAGGTTAGGGGGCCGGTGGGGATGCGCAAACGCTGGGTCTTCGACGGTCACATCGCCGGCATCGGCACGTCGTCGGGCCTGCGGGCGGTGGTGGGGATATGGCAGCACTCCCCCTTTGGGCCCTTCGCCGATGTCATGGTGCAGCACCCCTCGGGGCACCGGCAGCTGCTGGCACCCACCGAAGAAGTGGCCGGCTTTATTTCCGCCACCTACAGCTTTGACGAGGTGCAGGTGGTGGAACTTTCCGCCACGCTTGCGGACCGCGCACTGGCGGTCGACGCCGGACCCTTGGCGCTTCGGGCAGTCACCGGAGCGAGGACCTGGCTTGGGGCTGCACTGCGGGTCGTGCCGCGCGGGCTCGCAGTCCATCCTCGGTGGCTTTCCGCCGTCAGTCCGCTGGCGGCCCTGGCCGCCCCTGGTGCCCGCACCTATGGAACGGCCGGAAGCGGGAGGGTGGAGTTTTACGGGGTGAGCGACCTGCATAAGGTGGGTTCCGCCGTCGTCCGCTTTGAAGGGCACGACGCCGGTGCCCTGGCGCCCGTGCAGCCCGCCGTGACCTTCGGGTTCGGCAGCGTCCCGGTTCAGCCCAGCCTGGCACGGGTGCGCACCACGGTGCTGGAAGCCTAGGGTCCTGTCGGCTCCTCCACGCTGAGTTGGGATTCGAACATCCGGAAGTATCTCCCGCGCAGGGCCACCAGTTCCTTGTGCGTGCCCTGTTCCACAATCCGGCCGTCCTCCAGCATGTAGACCATGTCAGCCTTTTCGATGGTGGCGAGCCTGTGGCTGATGGCGATGATGGTGCTGCTGCGGTCTGCGAAGAGCCTGGTGAAGATCCGGTGCTCGGCCAGGGCGTCGATGGCGGACGTGGGCTCGTCCATCACCATGAACGATGCGTCCCGGTAGAAGTTCCTGGCCATGGCAAGCCGCTGCCATTGTCCGCCGGACAGGCCGCTCCCCTTGCGCCCGCGCGGATCCTCCATCCAGTTGCTGACGTGGTTGTCCAGGCCGTTGGGGAGCTTGTTGATGAAGTCCAGTGCCTCCGCGTCGGCGGCTGCCCGCCGGATCCGTGCGTCGTCCCGGGGAGCCGCCACATCACCGAAGTAGATGTTTTCCGCCGCGGTGGCGAACTCGTACTTGAGGAACTCCTGGCTGAGGACCGCCAGGTGCCGGTGCCAGGAGGTGACGTCGACGGCGGCGAGGTCCACGCCGTCGAGCAGCACCTGTCCGGAGTCGGGACGGTAGAGTCCGGCCAGGATACGGATGAGGGTGGATTTTCCTGCGCCGTTCTCGCCCACGATGGCGATGTGCTGGCCCTTCCGGATGGTCATGCTGATGCCCCGGATCACTTCGATATCGCTGCCCGTGTAGGTGAAGCGGATGTCCTTCAGCGCGACTTCCCGGGGCGCTTCAAGGAGGGGCGGGGCATGCTCGGAATGCACGGGCATGGCCATGAACAACTCATAGTCCTTCAGGTTGGCCAGGTCCTCGTCGATGGAGCTGAGGGAGGACACCAGGTTGTTGGCCGTGGACAGGGCACGGCTAACGATCTGCTGGACGTAGAGGAACTGGCCAACAGGCTGCGCGCGGACGATGATCTGTCCCACCACCCAGATCAGCGACACCACCTCGGCGCCGTACTGCAGTGCGTCCGCAGCCAACTGCTTGGGAATGTACCGCCGCTGGTAGTCGAGGCGGCGCCGCTCGTCGGCGTCCCGCAGTCGCGCCCTCAGGTCCATGAGGAAGCTGACGATGCCGTACAGCCTCATCTCGGCAATGTGCTGCGGCCGGAGCAGGTTGGTTTCGATCATCCGGCGCTGCCGGCGGGAGTCCACCTGGGTGTTCCAATGCGCGATCTGCTCCCGGGACAGCTTGAACTGCAGGTAGACACTCGGGACGATGGCCACCAGGACGATGACGGCGATCCACCAGCTGACCAGCAGCAGGGCGCCGATGGCCAGGATGTCCGAGACCAGCTGGGTGAAGATGGCGGCGATGCGGTCCAGGACCCGGGCGTAGGAGTCCGAGAACCTCTTGGCACGGTCGTAGAGGTCCACCGTCTCTTTGTCGTCGTAGCGCCAGAACTCGAGGGCGAGGAACCGTTCGTACATCTGGTCGCCCACGATAGCGCCCACCTTGAAGCTCATCAACTGCTGGATGTAGCGGTCCACGCTGTTGAAGGCGCCCCAAAACAAACCCAATGCGGCGGTGACGATCACGTACACGATGGCCAGGCGCCCTGCTCCGCCGTCGCCGGCATACGCTGCCGCCAAGGCCGTGGTGGTGAGGGATGCGAAGAACGTGGTGACCAGCGGCAATACCGCTGAGATCAGGGACCCGAGCACCTTCATCACCACAGCGCCCGGAGATGCGCGGAAACTGACACGGAGGACCTGGGCCACGGCCCGGGCGTAGGGGCGCAAGGCCAGCCGCTTTTGCGGATCGCGTTGAGGAGTCAGTTCCGCCGGATGGCGCGGTTGGGACATGGAATCAGCCTAGTGCCGTCAGCACACGGCGAGGTGCTTGAGGAGTGCCTCTTCGAGCTGGCTTCGCTGTCCTGGCATTATCCCCGGTGGCCAGTGGGTTGGTTCTGGGTCGTGTTGTTCGGCTGGGTAGGTGCGGCCGGCGGGTGAGGTCCAGCCGGGTGGCTCGTTGGTGGTGGCCGGGGTGGGGATCCAGCCGGTGCTGTGTTTCAGGCGGTGATGCTTCTGGCAGAGTTGTCCCAGGTTGGAAACGCCGGTGGTGCCGCCGTGTTGCCAGGCGGTGAGGTGGTCGGTGTCGTTGTCCAGGGTGCGGTTGCTGCAGCCGGGAAAGGTGCACTTTCCATCCCGCATCCGGATCCACCGCTTGACCGCCTCCGGGAGCCGGTAGCTCTTCCGCCCGATCTCCAGCGGCGCCCCGTCGCGGGGGTCGACCAGGACCCGGTAGAAGGAGTCGGCGCCGCCGGCGATCAGTTTGCGTGCCATCGAGGCGGGAATCGGCCCGTGGCCGTCGAGGATCGCGGGTTCCTCGGTGAGGCCGAGGAGTGCGAACACCGGCACCATCACCAGCACATCGGCCCGGGGTGTTGGCACGTTGCCGAGGTCCTGGTTGCCGGGCTCCACGGCGTTTCCCGCGCCGAGGAGCACGCTGGCGGCGATGTCGGGGCGGAGCTGGGTGAGGGTGCGGGGTTCGTCGGGGCCTTGGAGGCCGCGGGCGATGGCGGTGGTGCGGTTCCAGATCGCGCTGGCGGTGTCGCCGGGCAGGTGGAGCGTGATCAGGGCCATCCCGTCCCGGTCGGGCCGGTATTCCATGCGCCGGTCCGCGATCCCTTTGGCGTGCCGCTTCTCCAAAGACTCGGGGTGGTGGCGTTCGCGCCAGGCGCGGGCCTTGGCCCTGAACCGTGACGGCACAAGTTCACCGGGGGCGGCGCCGCGGGCCGGGTTCGGGGCACCGGGGTCGAAGAAGTGCTCCACCAAAGACGCAGCGCCGGCAGGGCTCAGGCCGTCGGTTTCATCCACGATGACCTTGGCGTGCTGCCACGACACCGTCCCGGCAGCCAGCGCTTCCACGACCGGCGGCAGCGCACAGACCTGCTGCGCCTGGTGGACGAAAGCACCCGCGGCCGCGGAGCTGATGGTCAGGACCCCGGCGATCTCCTCCACCACGGACATCTCGGCGTAGGTGCGCTCCGGCACGGACGCCTCCGGCGGGGTCATCGCCTGCTGGATCGCGATGCAGTCCGCTGTGTCCTGGGCCTGCCCGGCCTTGAGTTGGGCTTCCAGCCTGGACCTCAGCTCCAGCCGTTCCAGCCGGATCTCGTACTGCCGCTGCAACACATCCACACCAGCGCCGGCACTGTCACCGTCGGCGCCAGCGGAAGCAAGCGCAGCGTCCTCGACGAACAGCGCGTCAAGGGCAGCAACAGAGGCATAAACACCCTCCATCCCTGCCGCTGGACCGCTGCTGATTCCCATAGGAACATCATCCAACGGGGGTATGACATTCAACGCGGGAGGCGGCGGGAGGCAGCAAAAAGGAGGCGGGGACACCCCGCCTCCTTTTTTGGCATGCCGAAGGTTACCGCGATCCGTAGTTCGGCGCCTCGACAGTCATCTGGATGTCGTGCGGGTGCGATTCCTTCAGCCCGGCCGAGGTGATCCGGACGAACTTGCCGCGGGCCTTCAGCTCGGGGATGGTGGGCGCACCGGTGTAGAACATGGTCTGGCGCAGGCCGCCGACCAGCTGGTACGCCACCGAGGACAGCGGCCCACGGTAGGCAACGCGGCCTTCGATGCCTTCGGGGATCAGCTTGTCGTCGCCGGACACGTCGGCCTGGAAGTAGCGGTCCTTGGAGTAGGACGTGTTCTTGCCACGGGACTGCATGGCGCCGAGGGAGCCCATGCCGCGGTAGGACTTGAACTGCTTGCCGTTGACGAAGATCAGCTCGCCCGGGGACTCGTCACAGCCGGCCAGCAGGGAACCAAGCATGACGGTGTCGGCACCGGCGACCAGCGCCTTGCCGATGTCGCCGGAGTACTGCAGGCCGCCGTCGGCAATCAGCGGCACGCCCGCAGGAATGGCAGCCTTTGCGGATTCGTAGATTGCGGTGATCTGCGGGACACCCACGCCGGCCACCACGCGGGTGGTGCAGATGGAGCCCGGGCCGACGCCCACCTTGATGCCGTCCGCACCGGCGTCGATCAGTGCCTGCGCACCTTCACGGGTGGCTGCCTGGCCGCCGATGATGTCCACGTGGGCAGCTACGGGGTCGGACTTCAGGCGGCGGATCATGTCCAGCACGCCCTGCGAGTGGCCGTTGGCGGTGTCGACGAACAGGGCGTCGACACCGGCATCGACGAGTGCCATGGCGCGCTCCCAGCCGTCCCCGAAGAAGCCGATGGCGGCGCCCACACGCAGCCGGCCTTCCTCGTCCTTGGTGGCCAGCGGGTACTGCTCCGCCTTGGTGAAGTCCTTGGTGGTGATCAGGCCCTTCAGCCGGCCCTGCTCATCGACGAGGGGCAGCTTTTCAATCTTGTTCGTGGCCAGCTTGTGCGAGGCTTCCTCGCGGCTGATTCCGACGTGCCCGGTGACCAGGGGCATCTTGGTCATGACATCGCTGACCAGCCGCAGCGGGAAGTCGGACTCCGGGACGAAGCGGGTGTCGCGGTTGGTGACGATGCCCAGCAGGCGGTTGTCCTCGTCCACCACGGGCAGGCCCGAGACGCGGTACTGCGCGCAAAGGTCGTCCAGTTCACGCAGCGTGGCTTCCGGACGGATGGTGACCGGGTTGGTGATCATGCCCGATTCGCTGCGCTTGACCCGGTCCACCTGGTCGGCTTGGTCGGCGATGGACAGGTTCCGGTGCACGACGCCGAGGCCACCCTGGCGGGCCATGGCGATGGCCATCCGGGCTTCGGTGACGGTGTCCATGGCGGCGGACAGGAGCGGCGTCTGCACGGTGATGCGCTTGGAGATCCGGGAGGAGGTGTCGGCCTCGGAGGGGATCACGTCGGTGTGCCCCGGCAGGAGCAGGACGTCGTCATAGGTCAGGCCGATGAAGCCAAAGGGGTTGTGTTCGGGCTCGGTCATGAGTGCGCCTCTTACCTTGGTTGCTGGGTCACGGGTAGGGGTTGCAGCCGATGACCAGCCCGTTATTACGGAACTGGCCTGTGCAGACGGTCCTGCGGGACCACCGCGGGGGCGGCGTTCCGGGGGCAGAAAGTGTTGAGTAAATATTAGAACCTCGGCGCCGATCCCCCTATTCCGCAGGGGTAATGTGAGCAACCGCACGCGGGAATGGACCGGGACCGGCGGGACGCGTCAGCTCCAGCCCGTGGCGGCCAGCAGCCGCTGCTCGAACATGGGGATCATGGTTTCCACGTAGGTCCTGGTGAGGTGGTTGTCGTCCTTATAGACGTACACATTTCCGACGACGGCGGGGCACACCCCACGGGCGCAGATGAAGTCGCTCATGTCCATCAAGTGGAGTCCGGGCAGCTTGCCCCGGTAATTCTCCAGGGGCGAGGGGTCCACCAGCGACTCGCTCAGGGACGGGTTGCACGCGGCGGCGCCAGCCCCGTTCCGCTGCGCACATTCGGGCATGTTGAACGTGAACCGCGGGTTGTCCCGGATGCCCACGATCTCGATACCGGCCTCCGCGAAGGGCTTGACTCCTTCGAGGTAGCCCGGCACTTCCGTCTCGAATGGCGCCTCCTCATGGGTCAGGGAGGCGACGGTGAACACCGCATCCGGGCGGTGCTCCATCACGTAGGCGGAACTGGCACGGTTGTAGGCGTTGCACTGGGCGTTCCGGGTGTCAGACTCTGCTCCGAACCTGCAGGCAGGCATGAGGAGGGTCACCAGTTCCCAGCCCCGGGCGGCGGCCACTGGAGCCAGGGCAGCGAGGTACTGCTGGGCGTGCGAGTCGCCCAGCACCACGATGCGTTTGGTCGACGGCTCTTCCGGCAGTTCCTGCCGGCAGCCTTCGAGGATTGGATCACTGGTGGCGTTGGCGCCCGCGCAGGGCGTATCAATGCCGGCCCAGTCGTTGTCCAGCGCGGTGGGCCCCGGAATCGTCCGGGCCCTGGGCGCGGGCGAGTTTTCGTTTTCCGGGGTGAGTGCCAGGGCACCGGGCGTGAGCTCGCGGGGCTGTGCCGCCGTCGCGCTTTCCTCCTCGGTGAGCGTGGTCTGCCAGACGGCAACGGGCCCGGCCAGCACGGCACCGCACGCAGCGATGACGACGGCGGTGCGCCAGGCGCGCAGTTTGGGCCAGTGCCATTCACGC
>NZ_JBYQFR010000021.1:0-49755 GCF_058266945.1 Arthrobacter sp. E70
GTCCGGGGCGGTGGCCATGCTGTGCAGCTGGGTGGAGATGTTGCGGATGCCTTCCGCTGCCTTCTGCTGCTGGATGCCGGCCTGGCTGGTCAGCCCCGCGCGGGCCTGGTGCAGCAGGTCCTGCGCGCCGGCCTTTGCCTCGGAGGCGACGTTCGCGGCTTCCTCCTTCGCCGTCCGGGCAACGCCCTGGGCGGCGGACGCGGCCTCGCCGGCCACGTTGGAGGCTTCCTCCTTGGCGGCGTCCTTGCGGGAGAGCCCGGGGCCGTCCGTGCCGTAGCCGGCCTCACTGACCCCTGGAGTGGCGGCGGATGGGAAGGTGGCGGCGTTCCGCTCACCAGGAAGTCCTGTGCTGGCCGGGGGAGCCGTGAAAGTCGGGTCCTGGGGCCATTGGTTCTCTGTCATCTTCGCTCTCTCTTTCCAAGAAGGCCGGTTTTTGATCAAGAACCAGCAATACTGGCCGTAAAATAATAAGCATGATTACTAATAAAAGGTAAGTACCCTTGCTAACCGGAATGTAACGTTCCTGAATATGACAGCCGGAATGGCGCGGGCCTGCCCGGTCACAACGAAGTGGAAAGTGGTGGGAAAAATGGATACAGCTCCATGGGTCTGGGCGATTGTTGCCGTCGTCGTACTGGTGCTGATTGTCGTGCTGTTCCTCGCCAGCGGGAGGCGCCGGCGGGCAATGCAGGAAAAGCGCGACCGGGAACACCGGGAAAAGGCCGCTGAAATCCGGCGCGAAGCCGAAAACATGGAAATCGATGCCCGGGAACGGGAAGCCAAGGCCATTAGGGCACGTGCCGATGCTGAGCAGGCGCAGGTCAATGCAGCCCGGTTGCGCCAGGAGGCGGAACAGCAGGCCCGGGAGGCCCAGTCCCTGCGCAGCGATGTTGCCAGCCGTGCCCGCCGGGCCGACGAGCTCGATCCGGACGTCACCGCTGACGGTACCCGGAGCGACCGTACCCGGGGCAGCGCGGCGGAGGACGTCCATCGGAGGCCGGTGGACGCCGTTGCTGACGTACGCGGAACCGGCCATCAGGCCGCGGTCCCAGCCCGTGACGGCGGCCCTGTTGATGCGGAACGCGACCACAGCCGGCACGTCGCCCGCGGGCTGGAAAGCACAGGGGCCGACGGCGGCTATGCCGGCGGTGGTGACGCCGAGGGCGGTCGCCGCGAAGGTTTGGCCGGGGGTGCCTACCCCGAAGCCGGCAGGGATGACCTGCGCGGTGAAACATTGGCCGGCCACCCGCATACGGAGGAGGGGACCACCGGCGCCGCAGCAGAATTGCGGGACGACGAGAAGGCGCGGAGGGATGTGCGGCGTGGTGACGCCGGAGACGCTTCCGCAGCAGACGCCGCGCGCCGCGACGTCCGGGAGGCCAGGGACCGGGACCGGGGCGACGGAATTTAGCGCCGGAATCCGACGCACCGCCCGGCGGACGCCGGGCGGTGCGTCATGTTTAAGGTCGTTTTAAGGCTGGCGGCTCAAGGCCGGCGCGGCCTGAGGACGGGGGACGGATGCACTCCCTTCCCGGTCCCCATGCCGGCGAGCACTTCCTTTACCGCGTCGATTGAGGACACTTTCGGCTCCCAGCCCAGGATTCGCCGCGCCCGGTCCGTATCCATGATGGGCGCCCCTGCCGCCATCTCAACCCAGCCCGCGTCCGTTGGTTGGATCCGAGCCCGCCAGGTGAGGTCAACCAGCGCATGCAGCACTCGCATGGGGATGGGGAGGATCCGCTTGGCGCCAAGGATGCGTGCCAGTTCCTGGGGGTTGAGCACCGGCTCAGCAGCAATGTTGAAGGCACCGCTGGCGCGCTGGTCAACTACGCGCCAGTAAGCCTCCGCAACGTCATCGGCGTGCACCGCCTGAAATATGAGGTTGTCCGGCGCTGGAAGCAACGGGGTCCAGGGCTTCCCTGGAAGGAGCCGCGGAATGACGTGCCCCAGGAAATACCGCCCAATTTCGCTGCCGGCCTTTGCCTGGAAAATCAGCCCCGGCCGGAGCCGGGCCACGGAAATAGCCGGTTCCTTGGCCATGAACTGGTCCAGGAGTTTTTCCTGTTCGGCTTTGTGCCGGCTGTAGTGGGAACCGGGCATCCCCGTGGCCAGCCAGGACTCGTCCCGGCGCTGGTCTTTGCTTGAGCTGCTGTAGGCACCAACGGAGGAGGCGCAGACAACCTGCTTCACGCCCGCCGTCCTGGCTGCCTCCAGGACGTTCGCGGTTCCGGTCACGTTGGTACGGTGCAGCTGCTCAAGGTCGCGGTTCGGCTGGATTTGCCAGGCAAGGTGGACCACGGCGTCCGCTCCGGCGAGTGCCCGTTCCAGCAGCACCCGGTCCTGTTCTGCGCCTACGTCCAGGGTGTGCCACTCAACGCCGGCGTACGGTGGCGCCGAGGTGTCCGGAAGGCGCCGGCTGATGCCAACCAGCTGCAGACTGCCGGGCTTCCGGGAAAGCTGGCCCTGGAGGTTGCGCAGCAGTGCGGTCCCTGCATTTCCACTGGCTCCGGTGATGGCAATGCGCATGACGAGGGCTCCTTGGAGGTCGGGGCGTTTACCGCTTACATGCTGAGCCTACAGCTGGGAAGGATTGAATTATAAGCAACCTTATGATTTGCTGCTTCTAAGTCTTGCCGCAGGCTTTCGGAACCCAGACCGAGGGACAACGATCCATGCCCGAATCCTTTGCCGCACTTGCCGTGGATAGTACGCGAGTCCATGAACAGCATCCAGAACCACAACAAAATCCAGCCCCGTCCTCCTCGTCAGGCCGGCTGCGGGAAACCTTCGAGAATGAGCTGGTCCTGAGGTACCTGGACCTGGCCGAGGCCCTGGCTGCCCGCTTCGAGGCCCGTGGCCGGGAGCGGGCGGACCTGAACCAGGTTGCCTACCTGGGCCTGGTGAAGGCGGCCCGCGGCTTTGACCAGGCCAAGGGCGAGAGCTTCCCCGCCTATGCCGCGCCAACCATCACAGGTGAACTCAAAAGGTACCTGCGTGACAGGACGTGGGTGGTGCGCCCGCCCCGCCATATCCAGGACCTGCGGACCCGGCTCTTCCGGGCAGAGCCGGAGCTGACCCAGTCGCTCGGCAGGAGCCCCAGCGTGGAGGAACTGGCCGGCGAATTGGATACGGACCCCGCAGAGGTGCAGGAAGCCATTTCGGCCTCCAGCAGCATGCAACCGGATTCACTGGACGCCGTGAACCCGAACTCGGACGCACCCTCCATCGGCGAGATGCTGGCCTGCCCGGATGCGCCGCTGGAACGGCTCGAAGAACTGGCATGCCTGCGCGACGCCATGCAGGACCTGGATGACTCGGACCGGGAACTTCTTTACCGCCGCTACTTCTGTGAGGAAACGCAGGTCCAACTGGGCAAACGGCTGGGCATGTCGCAAATGCAGGTATCCCGCCGCCTGGCCAAGGTCCTGGTGGAGCTGCAGCGCCGGCTGGAGGCCAGCGCCCAGACCTGCGGCCGGGAAGCCGATGGCGGCATGGGAACCCAAAGCAGGGCTTCCGGCGCAGGCCAGTCCGCTGGCTCCGGCGCGCCGTTCCGGCACCTGCGGGCCGCCGGAAAGCCGTCCCCTGGGGGTGCCGTAACCCGCCGAAGGTTCGGCGGCGGGACCCGGGGCAACTAGCGCACCAGCACCACCAAATCCCTATCTTGCCTGTTCAGGGGCGGCCCCCGGCCATGGTCCGGAGGCCGAGAAAAGCCCTCGGCGCTGTTTAGGAGCAGGAGGAGGAGGGAACAGTGTGGTTATGGAAAGCTCCGAAACCTCCAACGTCAGGGCTGTCCTGTTCGACCGGGACGGGACCCTGGTGGTCGATGTGCCATACAACGGCGATCCGGACCTGGTCCAGCCAATGCCTGGAGCCAAGGAAGTGCTGGACGGCCTCCGGGCCGCAGGCATCGCCACGGGCGTCGTCAGCAACCAGTCGGGCATCGCCCGGGGGCTGATAACGCCCGGCGACGTGGCCAGGGTCAACGCCAAAGTGGAAGAACTGCTGGGGCCGTTCGATGTGTGGGAAATCTGCCCCCATTCCGACCAGGACGGCTGCGCGTGCCGCAAACCTGCGCCGGGGATGGTGCACAGCGCGTGCCATAAACTCGGGATCAACGCGGCACAGGCGGCCCTGATCGGCGATATCGGAGCCGACGTGGGAGCCGCGGAGGCGGCCGGTGCCATCGGCGTCCTTGTTCCCACTCCCGTCACCCGCGCTGAGGAAGTGAAAGGGGCGCGGCTGGTGGCCGCTGACCTCGCATCCGCCGTGGGCCTGCTCCAGGTGGCGCCCTGATGGGGCGCGTGCTGGTGGCCCGGCTGGACAGCATGGGCGACGTCCTGCTGGCCGGTCCCGCCGTCCGGGCGGTAGCCAACGGAAGGGGGTTTGGCGGCAGCGGGAACAACCACGTGGTGATGCTGTGCGGCCGCCAGGGGGAATCGGCCGCCGCCCTGCTGCCCGGTGTCGCCGAGGTCTACAGCTGGGACAGCCCCTGGATCATGAACCCGGCCCCGAAGATGACGGGCCCGCATGCAGACCGGCTCATCGATTACGTGCGCAACTCAAGGATTACCGAGGCCGTGATCCTGACGTCCTTCCACCAGTCACCGCTGCCGCTGGCACTGCTCTTGCGGCTCGCGGGCGTGGAACGCATCACCGGGGCCTCCACTGACTACGCCGGGTCCCTCCTGGACATCCGGCTCAAGCCCGGGGAAGACTTCCCCGAAGACCAGCCGGAGGCGGAGCGGGCGCTTGGTATTGCCGAGGCCGCCGGATTCCGCCTGCCCGCCGGGGACGACGGAAAGCTGCACGTGAAATCCGTCCCTGACGTCACCGGTCTGGTCGGGGCAGACCCCTACATCGTGGTCCACCCGGGAGCGGCGGTCCCTGCCAGGGCCTGGCCCCCGCTGCACCACGCCGCCGCCGTCGAACTCCTTCAAGGGGCGGGGCACCGTGTGGTGGTCACCGGCGGACCGGGTGAAACCTCGCTCACCGCCACCGTCGCCGGGCCCTCGGCACTGGACCTCGGCGGCCGTACCGACCTCGACACCATGGCCGGCGTCATGGCCGGAGCGGAGGCGGTGGTCACGGGCAACACAGGTCCCGCCCACCTTGCCGCCGCCGTGGGCACCCCGGTGGCCTGCCTGTTTTCCCCCGTGGTCCCCGCCATCCGCTGGGCACCGTACGGGGTTCCGCTGGAACTCCTGGGCGACCAGAACGCGGCCTGCCGGATGACCCGCGCCAGGGTGTGCCCCGTCCCGGGCCACCCCTGCCTGGACTCCGTCTCCCCGGAGGAAGTTGTGGCGGCGGTGGAACGCCTGATCAGCGGAGTGAGCTCCTTCAGCACCCACGTCAGCACCCGTAGAAAGGCCCGCAACAGATGAGAATCCTGCTCTGGCATGTCCACGGATCCTGGACGGACGCCTTCGTCCGCGGCCGTCATGAATACCTGCTGCCCGTCCTGCCCGAAGGCGGGGCCTGGGGCCTGGGGCGGGCGGGCCGGGATTGGCCCGAATCTGCACGGGAGGTGGACCTGGCGACGCTCGACGCAGACGCCGTGGACGCCGTCGTGCTGCAACGGCCCGAAGAGATCGACGAAGTGGCCCGTACGCTGGGCCGCACCCCCGGCGTCGACCTGCCCGCGGTTTTCGTGGAACACAACACGCCCAAGGGAAACTTCCCCAACATCCCCCACCCGCTGTCGGACCAGGACCTCATCCCGGTCGTCCACGTGACCCACTTCAACCGGCTTGCGTGGGACAACGGCTCCGCCCCCACTGCCGTCATCGAGCATGGAATCCCGGACCCCGGCCACCTCTACAGCGGTGAGTTGCCGGAACTCGGCGTCGTCGTTAATGAACCGGTGCGGCGTGGGCGGGTGACAGGAACGGACCTGCTGCCGGCGTTCGCCGGCGTGGCTCCGCTGCAGGTCTTCGGGATGAAGACCGACGGACTTGCCGCCGCCACCGGGATCGACACGTCCCGGCTGACGGCCCGCGGCGACCTGCAAACGAAGGACCTGCACCGGGAACTGGCGCGCTGCCGGGCCTATGTGCATCCCATGCGCTGGACGTCCCTGGGCCTGTCGCTCCTTGAGGCAATGCACCTGGGCATGCCGGTGGTGGTACTTGCCGCTACTGAGGCCCCGCGCGCGGTGCCGCAGGAGGCCGGGGTGGTGTCCGCCGACGTCGACGAGCTGCTCCGCTGCGCGGCGCGGCTGGTTGCCAATCCGGAGGAAGCCCGACGGCGGGGCCTCGCCGCCCGGGAGGCGGCGCTGGAGCGCTACGGCCTGGGCAAGTTCCAGGACCGCTGGGACGAGCTCCTGGCAGACCTGCGCCGCCGGCCCCGCCGATCCGTCAACGAGCGCCGGGACGAGCGGATCCTCGTGCCGGCCGGGGAGAGGAAGATGTCATGAAGATCGCCATGATTTCCGAGCACGCCAGCCCGCTGGCGGCACTGGGCGGAGTGGACGCCGGCGGCCAGAACGTGCACGTCGCCGCGTTGTCCGAGGCACTCGCCAGGCGGGGCCACCACGTCACCGTCTACACGCGCAGGGACGCAACGGAGCTTCCCGAAAGGGTCCGGGTGGGGCGCCGGTTCGAGGTGGTCCATGTCGACGCCGGACCTGCCCGGCACGTGCCCAAGGACGAGCTGCTGCCCTACATGGGTGAGCTGGCGGACGGGGTGGCCAGGGACTGGGGGCAGCGGCCGCCGGACGTGGTGCACGGCCACTTCTGGATGTCCGGGCTCGCCGCCTTGGACGCGGCGAGGCGGGCCGACGCCGGCTACCGCGTACCGGTGGTGCAGACCTTCCACGCCCTGGGCACCGTCAAGCGCAGGCACCAGGGCGCCGAGGACACCAGTCCGGAAGAGCGCCAATGGCTGGAACCCGGGGTGGGGCGGTCCGCGGACCGCATCATCGCCACCTGCTCCGACGAGGTCTTCGAGCTCAAGGCCATGGGCATCGCCACGGGCAAGATCTCCATCGCCCCCTGCGGCGTGGACCTGGACGTCTTCGGAGCCACCGGCCCCGCCGCCCCCAGGACCCGCCGCTACCGCATCCTGTCCGTGGGCCGCCTGGTGCCGCGCAAGGGTGTCGACCTGGTGATCCGTTCCCTGCCGTACTTGAGGGCGGCAGGATTCGACGACGTCGAACTCCTGATCGTCGGCGGCGGCGGGGACAGCAGCAGCCTGCACACCGACCCGGAGATCCGCCGCCTGCTGGGCCTTGCCGCCGAGCTGGGTGTCTCGGAACAGGTCACGCTGCAGGGACAGGTGTCGCGCAGCGAAATGCCGAGCATCTTCCGCAGCGCCGACGCCGTGGTCTGCGCCCCGTGGTACGAACCGTTCGGGATCGTGCCGCTGGAGGCCATGGCCTGCGGTGTGCCGGTGGTGGCCGCCGCCGTCGGCGGCCTGCGCGACACCGTGGTGGACCACGCCACGGGCCTGCACGTGCCGCCGCGCGATCCCGAGGCCATCGGCTCAGCCCTGGCCCTGCTGCTGGAGAACCCCACCCTGCGGGCCAGCCTTGGCCGGGCCGGGGAGCAGCGGGCCCGTACCCGCTACTCCTGGGACCGGGTTGCCGCCGAAACCGAAAAGGCTTACCAGCTTGCCGCCGCCGGAACCCCGGCCGGCGCTATTCCGATGGAAGGAGCGGCCCTGTGACTGCCGAGTGGTCCCTGCGTGAAGCCGACCTTCGCGCCCTGACAACGCCCCCCGCACTGCCGGCGGTCCTGCCCGGTGCCACCTTTGTGGACCCCGACAGTGCCGACGCCGTCCACGCGCACCTGGAGAGCGTGCTGCCCGCCCTGGACTCCCTGCGGAGCCAGTCCGGCCGGCTGGCTGCCTGGGGTGTGGAGCTTGCGCAGCGGCTGCTGCGCGGGCAGCGGCTCCTCGCCGCCGGGAACGGCGGTTCCGCCGCCGAAGCCCAGCACCTGACTGCCGAACTGGTGGGCCGGTTCGACGGCGAGCGGGTGCCGTTCTCCGCCATCTCCCTGCACGCGGAATCGTCCGCGGTGACGGCGATCGCCAACGATTACGGGTACGACGACGTCTTCGCCCGCCAGGTCCGCGCTCATGGCCGTTCCGGCGACGTGCTGATGCTGCTGTCCACCAGCGGCAAGAGTCCCAACCTGCTGCGCGCCGCCGAGGCGGCCGCGCGGCTGAACGTCACCACCTGGGCGCTCACCGGCGTGGGCCCGAACCCGCTGGCGGACGCCTGCGACGAGGCAGTGATGGTTGACGCGCCCAACGCCAACGCCCAGGAAGGGCACCTGATTGCCCTCCACGCCATCTGCCGCGCTTTCGACCTCGAAGTGGGCAGGCGCACTCCGGGTCCCGGGCCAGGGGCGGCCAACGGCGGATGGCTGAACGGCGGCAGGCCATGAGGGTCGTGGTGGTGGGCGATGTGATGCTGGACGTGGACCTCTCCGGCGAGGCCACCCGGCTCAGCCCCGACGCGCCCGTTCCCGTCGTCGACGTTTCCGCTGTCCGCCGCCGCGCCGGCGGTGCCGGCCTCGTGGCGCGGATGCTGGCCCAGGATGGCTGGCCCGTCACCCTGGTGACGGCATTGGGAGAGGACGACGCCGGCAGCCAGCTGCGCTCGCACCTCGCCGGAGTGCGGCTCGTCGCCGGAACGACCGGCTACCCGTCACCGGTGAAGACCCGGGTACGGGCCGGGTCCCATCCCGTGGTCCGCTTCGACCAGGGGTGCGCGAAAACCCCGGTTCCCGACGTCAGCCCTGCGATGCTCCGAGCGGTCGAAAAAGCCGGCGTGATCATTGTGGCGGACTACGGCCGGGGGCTGGCGGCAAACCCCCAGCTGCGGGAGCTCCTGGCCCGCCTGGCACCCGATGTCCCCATCGTCTGGGATCCCCACCCCTCTGGTCCGGATCCGGTACCCGGCGTGGCTGTGGTGACGCCCAACATCTCCGAGGCCACCAGGGCCGCGCAGTCGGTTGCCGCGGCGCAAACCTCCGGGTCCCGGGCCGCCGGGGCGGAACACTCCGCCGCGGACCAGGCCGCGGAGGTGGCTGCGATCCTGCTGAAGCACTGGCAGAGCCGCGCAGTGCTGGTCACCAAAGGCGAGGAAGGGGCCGTCCTGTTGCGCCAGGACGACCCGTCCGCCCGTGCTGTTCCGGCACCCAGGGTGGAAGCGGGCGACCCCTGCGGCGCCGGTGACCGCCTCGCCGCCAGCCTTGCCGTCCACCTCCTGGCCGGCCGCGACCTTCCGGAAGCCGCGGCCCTGGCAGTGCATGACGCAGCCGACTTCCTGGCCGCAGGGGGAGTATCGGCGCTGCCGGACGCCGGCACCGGCGACGCTGCTGCCGGAAAGCCGGGACGCCCCGCCGGCCGGCGCCCCACCGAACCGCTGCTCCTGGCCCGCTCGGTGCGGGAAAGCGGAGGAAAAGTGGTGGCCACCGGCGGCTGCTTCGACCTGCTCCATGCGGGGCACGTCAGGTCCCTCGCCGCGGCACGGGAACTGGGGGACTGCCTGATCGTATGCCTCAACTCCGACGACTCCGTGCGGCGGCTCAAAGGGCCGGAACGGCCCATCATCGGCCAGCACGACCGGGCCGAACTGCTCCTGGCCATGGAATGCGTGGACGCGGTGATGGTCTTCGACGAGGACACTCCCGAAGCCGCGCTGGACCGGCTCCGGCCGGACATCTGGGTCAAGGGCGGCGACTACAAGGGAGCCCGCCTGCCCGAAGCCGACCTGGTGGAGAGCTGGGGCGGCCAATGCCTCACGGTCCCCTTCCACCCGGCCCGTTCCACCACCGGCCTGGCCGACGCGCTCGCCAAGGTCAGCTGACCTGATTCCCGATATTTCGAACTGTCTTGTTTTCCCGCTGAACTTGTTTTCCCCGTTGAAAGGAACACCATGACCGCAGAGTCAACTGTCAACGCCACGCCCACGCCCGGCCGCGTCCTGGTCACCGGAGGAGCCTCCGGGCTGGGGGCCGCCGTCGTCGAAGCCGTCCTGCGCTCCGGCGGCACCCCGGTGGTCCTGGACCGCGACATCAGCACCGTCTCCGGCGTGAAGGCCTTCGAAGTGGACGTCGCCGACCGCACGGCCGTGGAGCACGCCGTCCGGGAAGCCGCCGAAACCCTGGGCGGACTGGACGCCGTGGTCACCGCTGCCGGGATCGACCGGTGCGGCAAGCTCGCCGACGTCGAAGCCACCGAATGGGAGAAGGTCATCGGGGTCAACCTGATGGG
Organism: Arthrobacter sp. E70; assembly: GCF_058266945.1. Taxonomy (NCBI): domain Bacteria; kingdom Bacillati; phylum Actinomycetota; class Actinomycetes; order Micrococcales; family Micrococcaceae; genus Arthrobacter; species Arthrobacter sp. E70. Next base: position 10,219 of record NZ_JBYQFR010000021.1, read on the forward strand.
CACCGTCTCCGTAGTCCGCGCCGCCCTGCCGTACCTGAAGGAAACCCACGGCCGCGTGGTCACCGTGGCCTCCACCCTGGGCAAGCGCGCCGTAGCCGATGCCACCGCGTACTGCGCCTCCAAGTTCGGTGTAGTGGGATTCAGTCACGCCCTCGCCGCGGAGACCGGCGGGGAAATCGGCGTCACCACCATGATCCCCGGCGGCATGAAGACCAGGTTCTTCGACGACCGTACCGAGCAATACAAGCCGCAGGATGATTCCCGGCTCAACGATCCTGCCAACACCGCGCAGGCCATCCTGTTCGCGTTGAACCAGCCCACGGGTTGCGAGGTGCGCGAAATGCTGATCTGCCACGAGGAAGAGGGCTCCTGGCCCTAAACCGGCCTCAGCAGCACCCATCCATCCAGCACCGACCTATCCAGCATCGAAAGGCGGGAGGAACACCATGCCCACCACAGCCACCGAAACCACCCCGGGCAGTGCAACAGTCGAGGGCGCCGGCGTCACCATCCAGGACCCGCGCACCGGTGAAGAACTCTGGACCGTGCCCCAGGCTTCACCCGGGGAGATTGCCCATGCCGTGGAAGTGGCACGCAGCGCCGCGGCCGGCTGGGCGGCTACCGCCCCGGCCGAACGGGGCGCCGCGTTGCGCACCGCTGCCAAGGCACTCGACGCCGCCGCGCAGGAACTCGCCGGGCTCAACGCCAGCGAAACCGGCCGGCCGGTGGAGGAAGCGCTCGCCGGGATCGCAGCCGCCGTCTCCACCTTGGAACAATATGCCGAGCTTGGTCCGGTACACCGCGGGCACAGCCTGCGCGGCAACCGGCTCGCCTCCGACTACACCATCGCCGAGCCGCGCGGCGTTGCCGTCCTCCTCACCCCCTGGAACGACCCCGTTGCCGTGGCCTGCGGCCTGATCGGCGCCGCCCTGGCCACCGGCAACGCCGTGATCCACAAACCCAGTGAACGGTGTCCGCGGCTGGGCGAGGCGCTGGGTGAAGTCCTGGCACCGGCCTTCCCGGCCGGCGTCTTCCTGACGATCTCGGGCGGAGCGGAGGTGGGAGCCCAGCTCTCGCAGGCTGACGTCGACGTGATCGCCCACGTCGGCTCCAGCGCATCCGGTGCCCGGATCGCCAGGGCCGCGGCCTTGACCGGTGCACACGTCATCCGGGAAAACGGCGGCAACGATCCGCTGGTCGTGGACAGCGACGTGGACCCTGCATGGGCGGCTGAACAGGCGGCCATCGGCGCCTTCAGCAACAGCGGACAGATCTGCACCTCGGTGGAGCGGATCTACGTCCACCGGGAGATCGCGGACGGGTTCTGCAGGGCGCTGCAAGCCGAGGCCGCGCGCCGGAACAGCAACGGCACGGTGGCGCCGCTCGTTGACCGGCGGATGCGCGATGCAGTCCACGCCCACGTTGCCGCGGCCCTGGACCAGGGCGCCACGGCTGCTGAGGGCGGCGCCCTTCCCGACGGACCCGGCTCGTTCTACCCGGCCACCGTCCTGCTCGGCTGCACCGAGGGGATGCAGGTCATGGCAGAGGAGACCTTCGGTCCGGTTGCCCCGGTACAGGTGGTGGACTCGTTCGACGACGGCCTGCGCCTGGCGTGCAGCGGCAAGTACGGGCTGGCCGCCACCGTCCTGAGCGCCAACATTGCCCACATCCAGCAGGCAGTGGCGGCGCTGCCGGTGGGAACCGTGAAGATCAATGAGGTCTTTGGCGGCGCTCCCGGCGGTGCGGCCCAGCCGCGCGGGGAAAGCGGCGCCGGGTTCGGGTACGGGCCGGAACTGCTGGACGAATTCACCCAGGTCAAGGTGGTGCACATCGCTGCGCCGCCGGCCGCCAGCCAAGGGCAGGACCGGCCATGAGCGCATCCCCGGGGTCCATCGACCTCTCCACCCAGCGGGCCTTGTCCGAATGGCTGCCCGGCAGGCTCGCCGAGGAGCGGCCGTCCATCCTGGTGATCGGCGACGTCATGCTCGATGGCTGGTGGAGCGGCAGCATCGAACGGCTCTGCCGGGAAGCCCCGGCCCCCGTCGTGGACATCCAGTCCCGCGAATCGGTGCCCGGCGGGGCCGCCAACACAGCCATGAACCTGGCCGCCCTGGGCGCGAAAGTTTCCGTCGCGGGCATTATCGGCACCGACGACGCCGGTGAGGACCTGCGGCAGCAGCTGTCAGCGGCAGGCATTGACGTCCGGCACCTGCACGCGCACCCCGACATGGTGACCACCACCAAGATCCGGATCAGCAGCGGCGGCCAGGTGATGCTGCGCCTCGACGACTCGGCCAGGACTGTGCCGGCCGATGCCCTGGCCGCGCTCGCCACATCCGTGGGTGCCGCCGTCGAGCGCCAGGACGCCGTGCTGGTGTGCGACTACGGCACCGGGGTGGTGGACGACCCTGTCCGCGCGGCGCTCGCCGGCGTCCTGGCATCCGGCCCTGCCGGCGGGAACCGGCCGCTGGTGGTGGTGGACGCCCACGACCCGCGCCCCTGGGCCGCCCTGCAGCCCGACCTGGTGACCCCCAACGCGCAGGAAACCGCGCGCCTGCTGGACCGGAAGCTTCCGGAAGGGCAGGAACGCGTGGATGCCGTGGGGGCCGCATCGGAAGCTGTGCTGGAAGGCACCGGCGCGCGGGCGGTGGTGGTCACCCTCGACCGGGACGGCACCGTCCTGCTGACGCCCGACGGCGTGCGGCACCGGACCTGGGCACGGCCGGCCGCCGAGAAACAAGCGTCCGGGGCGGGGGACACCTTCGTGGCCGCGCTGACACTGGCCCGTGCCGCAGGCCTGCCACTGACCGCCAGCCTGGACCTGGCCCAGGCGGCGGCCGACGTCGTGGTCCACCAGCCGGGCACCTCCGTCTGCAGCACGGCGCAGCTGAGCCGCTACCTCAAGGCGTTTGCGGACACCGCCCTCGGCGAGGACGAACTGCAGCGCCAGGTGGAGCTCCACCGGGCGCAGGGCCAGCGGATTGTGCTCACCAACGGCTGCTTCGACGTGCTGCACAGCGGCCACACCCGCTACCTCAACCAGGCCAAGCAGTTGGGCGACATCCTGGTGGTGGCACTCAACAGCGATGACTCGGTCAGGCGGCTCAAAGGAGCCGGCAGGCCCATCAACGCCATGGCAGACCGGGCCGCCGTCGTGGCCGCCCTCAGCTGCGTGGACTACGTGACCGTTTTCGACACCCCCACCGCCACCCCGCTGATCCAGCGGCTCCGGCCCGAGGTGTATGCCAAGGGCGGGGACTACACCCCGGAGATGCTGGCCGAGACATCCGCCGTGGAAGAGTACGGCGGCCGCGTGGCGATCCTGGACTACGTCGCGGAGCGGTCCACCACGGCCGTGGTGAAGCGGATCCGCGACGGCGAGGGGGCGGCCAGCCCGGTCAACTGAGGACCGGTCAACTAGGACCGGTCAACTAGGGTTGAGGCATGACTGAAGCGGGGCACAGGTAATGGGCAAACGCGGAAAGTCAGGAGGCCGGGGCCGGCCAACAGCGGCCGCGGTGGACGCGCACACAGGGCCTGGATCCCGCGGTGCTGCGGCCACCGGGCCGGTGGAGGGCGTCTACGCCATCGACACCGGTGACTGCGAGCTGATCGCGGACCAGGACAACAGCACGGGCTGGCTGCTGAAGATCAACGGCGTGATGAGCTCCCACATCGACCTCGCCGACCCCCTGTTCCTGGATTTCGAGTACATGCGCTGGATGGCTGCCTTGGTCGAGTCCCGCTGGCCGCCCGCGGGCTCTTCCCCCCACAAGCTGCGCGGCCTGCACCTGGGCGGGGGCGCCTGCTCCATGGCCCGCTACTTCGCCGCCGCCTACCCGGATGCGCGGCAGGTGGTGGTGGAACTGGACGGGAAGCTCGCCGAGTACGTGCGCGGCTGGTTCGACCTGCCCAAGGCACCGCTGCTCCGGATCCGCGTGGGGGAGGCCCGCGCTGTCACCGAGACCTTGACCGCGCAGACCCGGGACTTCATCATCCGGGACGTCTTTGCCGGTGCCCATACCCCGCGGCCCCTGACCACCGTGGAATTCACGGACCAGGCGAAGCAGGTCCTCGCGCCCGGCGGCCTGTACGTGGTCAATTCCGGCGATGCCCCCGACCTGAAGAATGCCCGAGAGGATGCGGCCACGATTGCGGCTGCCTTCAAGCACACCGTGATCATCGCCGACCCCGCCATGCTGAAGGGCCGGCGCTACGGGAACATGGTGATGGCCGGCAGCGATGAGCCGTTCGGCGATGACCCGCAGCTGCGCCGCCGCCTCCTGGGCGGGGCCGTCCCGGCGCACCTCTGGGACGATGCGCAGGTCCGTGCATTCGCCGCCGGCACGCCAGTCCGCCACGACCCCGTCCCACCCCCATCGACTGCTGAGTAATTGCCGTTTTCAGCGCCCTTAACGGCAGCTACTCAGCAATGGATGATGTGTTGCCCTTGCCCAGGAGCACATCGCGGTGTTCGGCCATCCGTTCCTGCAGGGCTCTGACGACGGCGGCCACGGCTGGGCGGCGCAGCGAGTCCGGGCGGAGGACCAGCCAGTAGGGGAGGAGTTCGCCAATGTCGTCCGGCAGCACCCGGACCAGGTCGTCGTGGAGGTCGGCCATGAAGCACGGCAGGAACCCCACCCCGGCGCCGGCGCGGGTGGCCTCCACGTGGACGAACACATTGGTGGACGTCAGCCCCTCGCGCATGGCGGGAACCAGCCGCCGCGGCGCGTCGAGGTCGTCCACCTGCAGCATGGAATCCACGAAGTAGACCAGCGGATGGCTGCTAAGCTCGGCGACGGAGGCGGGGGTTCCGTACTCGGCCAGGTACTCCCTGGACGCGTACATTCCCAGCCGGTATTCGCCCAGCCGGATAGCCTCGGCCCGGTGCACCTGCGGCACGCCCACCACCACCTCGATGTCCAGGCCGGAGCGCTGCTGCAGGGCGCGCCTGGTCATGGTCACCACCTCCACGCTCAGGCCGGGGTGCTTCCGACGCAGCCGTGCCACCGCCGGTGCGGCGATGTAGGCGCTAAAGCCGTCCGTCGCCGTCATGCGCACGACGCCGGTGATCGGGTCCGGTGCCTGGCCCGACGGTCCCAGCGTGCCCAGCACCGCCTCCACCTGCTCTGCCGCGTGCACTGCCCGCTCGCCGAGTTCCGTCAGTTCCCAGCCGCCGGCCGCCCGGGCGAGGACCCGTCCGCCGAGCGACTTCTCGAGGGCGGCGATCCGGCGCGAGACCGTGGTGTGGTTCAAGCCCAGGGCCTGGGCCGCCGTCGTGAATTTGGCAGAGCGGGATACCGCGAGAAGGACCAGCAGGTCATCTGGGTTCGCTTTCATATCTGCAATTGTGCACACACCGACTGCCTCTTTGGTCATTGAAGAGCAGGGATTGTGCAGCAATACTCATCTGAGTCACGTGTGCTGGAGATCACAGCACGTGTCAATGTGGACACTGAGGAGAACCATGAGCGTTGAGCAACGCCAGGCCAACGAGGCCGGGCATGCACCCAAAGGATCAGGACTGAAGAAGATTGTTGCCGCCTCCATGGTGGGCACTGTGGTGGAGTGGTACGAGTTCTTCCTCTACGCCACCGCCGCCACCCTGGTCTTTGGCAAGTACTTCTTCCCGTCCACCGGCAATGAGCTGGACGGGATCATCCAGGCGTTCCTGACCTACGCCGTGGGCTTCATTGCCAGGCCCCTGGGCGGCATTGTCTTCGGCCAGATCGGCGACAAGCTGGGCCGCAAGCCCACCCTGCAGCTCACCATCATCATTATTGGTGTTTCCACGTTCCTGATGGGCTGCCTCCCCGGCTTCGCCGACATCGGATACCTTGCCCCCGCCCTGCTGGTGGTGCTGCGGTTCATCCAGGGCTTCGCCCTGGGCGGCGAATGGGGCGGCGCGGTCCTCCTGGTGGCCGAGCACAGCCCGAACAAGACGCGCGCCTTCTGGTCCAGCTGGCCGCAGGCCGCCGTCCCGGTGGGCAACCTGCTGGCCACCCTGGTGCTGTACATCATGTCCACCACCCTCAGCAGTGAGGCCTTCCTGGGCTGGGGCTGGCGCGTTGCCTTCTGGCTCTCCGCCGTGATCGTCTTCGTGGGCTACTACATCCGCACCAATGTCAGCGAGTCGCCCATCTTCCTCGAGGCCAAGGAGCTGGTGGAGAAGGAACAGGCCGTCAGCTACGGCGTGTTCGAGGTGCTCCGCAAGTACCCCAAGGGCATCTTCCAGGCCATGGGCCTGCGGTTCGCCGAAAACATCATGTACTACCTGGTGGTCAGCTTCGCGATTGTCTACCTCAAGAGCGTGCACAAGTACGACACCTCGTCGCTGCTGCTCGCGCTGCTGATTGCGCACGTCATCCACTTCGCGATCATTCCGCAGTACGGGCGGCTGGCCGACCGGATCGGCCGCAAGCCGGTGTACCTCGCCGGCGCAATTGCCGGCGCCACCTGGCCCTTCTTTGCCTTCCCGATGTTTGATACCCGCAACCCGGTGGTCATTGTCCTCGCGGTGACGATCGGCCTGTGCCTGCACGGGCTTATGTACGCCGGTCAGCCGGCCATCATGGCCGAAATGTTCCCCACCCGGATGCGGTACTCCGGCGCATCCCTCGGCTCGCAGGTGACGTCAATCTTCGCCGGTTCGCTGGCGCCCCTGCTTGCCACGCAGTGGCTCAAGGACACCGGTTCCTGGGTCCCCACCGCCATCTACCTGGTGGTTGCCTGCGCCATCACCGCCGCAGCGGTGCTGAGCCTGAAGGAAACCAAGGGCATCGCCCTGGAGGACGTGGACAAGGAAGACGCCGCCCGCGAAGGGCTGCTCACCGCCAGCCGCTGACGTTGCCACTGGACACCGGACGTTCTGGACAATTCGGCTACAAAGGAGATTTGCAATGGAAAACACGTTGAACGGACGCAAGGCGCTGGTCACAGGCGGGGCCAGCGGGATCGGCGCGGCCTGCGTCCGCGAGCTCGCCGCGCGGGGTGCAAAGGTGGTGGTGGCCGACGTCGACTCCGCCGCCGCTGCGGCCCTCGCCGACGAGGTGGGCGGCACCGCGTGGACCGTCGACCTGCTGGACGTGGACTCGCTGGCCACCCTGAGCCTGGACTGCGACATCCTGGTGAACAATGCCGGGATCCAGCGCATCAGCCCCATCGAGGAGTTCGACCCCGCGGACTTCCGCCGCCTCATCACTCTGATGCTGGAGGCGCCGTTCCTGCTGGTCCGCGCGGCGCTGCCGCACATGTACGCCAACAAGTTCGGCCGGATCATCAACCTGTCGTCGGTGCACGGCATCCGGGCCTCCCCGTTCAAGAGCGCCTACGTCTCGGCCAAGCACGGACTGGAGGGGCTGAGCAAGGTGACGGCGTTGGAGGGCGGTCCGCACGGAGTCACCTCGAACTGCGTCAACCCTGGGTATGTGCGCACGCCGCTGGTGGAAAGCCAGATCGCGGACCAGGCGCAGGTGCACGGCATCCCCGAGTCCGAAGTGCTGGCCAAGGTGATGCTCACCGAGGCCGCCATCAAGCGCCTGGTTGAGCCGGCGGAGGTGGCGTCCCTCGTGGGCTGGCTGGCCTCCGACAGCGCCGGCATGGTCACGGGCGCCAGCTACACGATGGACGGCGGCTGGTCCGCCCGTTGAAACCCTCCGGCTTAGTCCAGGGGCTTGACCAGCCGGTGGTCGAAAAAGAAGACCCCGTAGGAAGTCTTCACCCCCACTGACCGGCGGTCCTGCCATACGACGACCCCTTCGCGCCTGCCGCTGAAGGGGTCGTCTGCCGTGACGGTGTCCCCGACCCGGTAGGGGCAGCGGGGGCCCAGGGCGCGCGCTGCCCGCCCGCCAATCCGCGCCAGGAAAGAGCCGAGGCTGACCGGACGTCCCATTCCGGACAGGTCCTGTACGTACTCCTTGACCATGGGAACCAACTCCTCGCGGCGGGCAGTACGCCGCCTGCTAACGGTGCTGGCTGGCCGAACGCTCCCAGCGGAGGATGGTCCTCCCATTCCGGCCGCCACCGTACGCCTACGCTAGGCGCTATTCACACCAGTCACACCAGTAACAGGTACCCGATTTTGCGGAGGGCCACTACCTGCCCGGCGCGGAGCCCTGTCCGCCCAGGATGTCCCCGGCGTTGTGGAAGGCCCAGGCCACCAGGGGCACCAGGAGCGCGCTCAATTCGTAGCCCCGCTCCGTCAGGCTGTAATCCACGCGCGGCGGGATGACCGGCTGGGCCGTCCTGCGTACCAGGCCGTCGCGCTCAAGGGTCTTCAGCGTCTGGGCCAGCATCTTTTCGCTGATGCCCTCGGCCCGGCGCCGCAGATCGCTCCACCGTTGCTCGCCCTCGGACAGTGCAACCAGGACCAGGACACCCCACTTGCTGGTGATGTGGTCCAGCACGGTGCGGCTGGGGCACCCGGCCGGGAACACGCCGTCGGCAAAACCCAGAGGGAGGGGAGCGGGGTGCGGGGCTGCTTGCATGCCCCAAGCTTACCTTTTCGTCAGTACCTTACTTTAAGGTGCGTACTCTCTTTCGGGAAGTATCCGCTGGTGCCGCCAGTTGTAACCCCTGAAAGAGCGATACCGAAAGAAAAGGAACCATCATGACCATCGTTGTTACAGGCGCCACCGGACAGCTCGGCGGCCACGTCCTTGAAGCACTGCTGGAACGGGGCGTTTCCGCCCAGGACATTGTCGCTGCCGGGCGGTCGGCTGAAAAGCTCGAAGGCTTCGCCGCGCGCGGACTGCGGACACAGGCCATGGACTACGACGATGCCGGTTCCGTGCAGGCCGCGCTGAAGGGCGCCAAGCGGGTGCTGCTGATCTCAGGCAGCGAAGTGGGCCAGCGTGTCGAACAGCACCGCACCGTGATCGACGCTGCCAAGGCGGAAGGGGTTGAACTGCTCGCCTACACCAGCATCGCCAACGCCGACACGACCGGGATGAAGCTTGCCGACGAGCACAAGGCCACCGAGGCCCTGCTGCGGGAATCGGGCGTCCCCTTCGTGCTGCTGCGCAACGGCTGGTACCTGGAGAACTACACCGAACAGCTTCCGGGAACCCTGGCGCAGGGAGCCGTGGCAGGAAGCGCCGGCAACGGCAGGGTCAGCGGTGCCGCGCGGGTGGACTACGCCCACGCCGCCGCCGCGGTGCTCGTCGCCGACGGCCAGGCCGGCAAGGTCTACGAACTCGGCGGCGACGAAGCCTTCAGCATGGCGGACCTCGCCGCGCAGATCAGCGCCGTAACCGGGAAAGCCGTCAGCTACAACGACCTGCCCGCTGAAGACTACGCCGGCCTGCTCACCTCAGTGGGGGTTCCCGAAGGGTTCGCGGAAATCCTTGCCGATTCAGACCTGGGCATCGCCCGGGGCGATCTGCTGGTCAGCAGCGGAGACCTGCGCAGGCTGATCGGCCGCCCGACGACGTCCCTTGCCGAAGCTGTCAGGTCCGCCGCAGCGTCGGCGTAGCCCTGTAGAACCAGACGGTGCCCGGCCTGTTCCTGGGCCGGGCACCTTTGGTGCGCGCAGGGGCTCCTTTGCCGCCTAGCTGCTCCCGCCTGCCCGGACCACAGGCAGCGGTGATGTTTCGTCCTCAAGGTGGGCCCGCCGTCGTCCGTCACCTTTGATCCACAGCCGGTACGCCAGCACCAGCAGCCCCAGCCAGGCCGCGCCCACGTACAGCGCGATCCGTGTGTCCTCGAAGGCGCCCAGGACGGCGATCACCAGCGCCATGAACGCGATGGTGAGGACGGAGGCAGCCGGCCACCAGGGTGAGGGGAATTCCGACGCCGCCAGGCCCTTCCGCGCGATTTCCCGCTTCATGGCAACGTGCGAGGCCAGGATCATCACCCAGACCCAGGCGGTGGCGAAAGTGGCGATCGAGGCGATCAGCAGGAATACATCCTCGGGAATGACGGCGTTGAGGACCACGCCCACCAGCAGGATCCCCGCCATCATGACAACGGTCATCCAGGGGACGCCGTGCCGGGACACCTTGCCGAAAGCAAGCGGCGCGTGGCCCTGTTTGGAGAGCCCGAAGAGGATGCGTCCTGCGCCGAAGATGTCGCTGTTGATGGCCGAGAGTGCCGCCGTGATCACCACGGCGTTGAGGATGTGCGGGGCGGCCGGGATGCCCAGGCCGCTGAAGATCTGCACGAACGGGCTGCCGTTGCTGCCCACCTCGTCCCAGGGGAAGAGGCTCATGAGAACACCCAGCGTCAGGACGTAGAACAGCAGCACGCGGATGGGGACGGTGTTCACCGCCTTGGGGATGACCTTCTTGGGATCTGCCGCTTCGCCGGCCGTAATGCCGAGGGTCTCAATCCCGCCGAAGGCGAACATCACCACCGCAAAGGATGCCAGGAGGCCTTCGAAACCGTTCGGGAACAGGCCGCCGTGGTCCACCAGGTTGCCAAGCCCCGGCGCCACGGTGGAATCGGCAGCCTGGAAGCCGAACACAATAATGGCAGCGCCGCCGGCGATCATCGCGATGATGGCGGCGACCTTGATCAGCGAGAACCAGAATTCCAGTTCTCCGAAGACCTTGACGCTGAGGAGGTTCAGGGCGGCCAGGAAGCAGATGACGGCGAGGATCCAGATCCAGCGGTCCACCTGCGGGAACCAGAAGCCCATGTAGATGCTGAACGCCGTCACGTCCGCGATGGCCACGATGGCCATTTCGAAGACGTAGGTCCAGCCGGTCATGAAGCCGGCCAGGGGGCCGAGGTACCGGCTCGCGTACTGGCTGAAGGAGCCTGACACGGGGTGCCTGACTGCCATTTCGCCGAGGGCCCGCATCACCATGAAGACGGCGGCGCCGCCAATAATGTAAGCCAGCAGTACGGCGGGGCCTGCCTTTTGGATGGCAGACACGGAGCCGTAGAAGAGGCCGGTGCCGATCGCGGAGCCGAGGGCCATGAAGCGGATGTGCCGGACGTTCAGGCCGCGGTTCAGGACGCTTCCGACGGCGGCCGGCAGCGTTTGCGTTCCGGCCTCGCTTTCGGTCCGGGTTGGGGTGGGTTGCATGGAGTTACCTTCTCGTCTTTGGGGAGGGGAGCCGCTAACCAGCAGACCATTTTCCGCACTGCCGTGATGAGGCTCACGCGCGGTTGGTGTCTTCGGTTCCAGACTGCCCGCGAGGTGGCACTTGGCGGCAGTCCAGGCGTGGAACATTGCCGTTAGATGCCATCTTGCGCGAGGTTGAGTGAAGCATGGGCCGCCTGGCCAGCAAGGGCCGTCCTTGCGGGGAAAGAGTCTGGTATCCCAGATAGCAGGCCGCCGTGGTGGCCAGCTTAAACCGCTATGGAGGGCGCAAGCTTAAGTACGGGATACCGGACACAGCTACCCAGAAGGACCCTTCCAGCCCATGAGCACTGCACTAAGCGCCGAAACACGAGGCACCGAAACGCGCGGAACCGAAACAAAGGCACCCCGCGCTGCGGCCAGGGCGTCCTCGAAGGTTCCGGCCGCGGAGAACACCCTGCGCATCCTCAAGCTGCTTGCTTCGCGGCGCGGTCCGATGGCGGCTTCCCAGATCGCGTCGAGCCTGGGCCTGCCGCGTTCCAGCGTCTACCACCTGCTGGGGGTGATGGAGGCCAACGGCTTCGTCCTCCACCTCCACGAGGAGCAGCGCTACGGGCTCGGGATCAGCGCCTTTGAGCTCAGCTCCGCGTACTCACGGCAGGAGCCGCTGTCCCGCCTGGGCCGGCCGCTGCTGGCCAGCCTCGTGGATGCCATTGGGGAGAGCGCACACCTGGCCGTACTGCACGGACGGGACGTGCTCTACATTGTCGAGGAGCGGGCCAAGAACCGCCCGTCGCTGGTGACCGACGTCGGCGTCCGCCTTCCCAGCCACCTCACCGCCAGCGGACGGGCCATCCTGGCGGCGCTGCCCAAATCCCAGGTCCGCGCCCTGTATCCGAACGCCGCGGCCTTCACGGCCCGGCACGAGGTGGAGGGCGCCATCATGAAGTACTCGTCCCTGTCCTCCCACCTGGACCAGGTGCGGCAGCGCGGCTATGCCACCGAACACGGGGAAGTGACACCCGGATTCGGGTCCATTGCCGCCGCGGTCACGGACCACCTGGGCTGGCCGACGGCCGCCGTTGCCGTCACATTCCTCGAGGACAAGATGCCCGCGGACCAATGGCCCGCGCTCGCCGCGAGGGTCCAGAAAGTAGCCGACGAACTATCCCTCAGACTCCACGGCCGCCCCGGCAAATAGGACCGGTCCGCTTGTCTGCAATCCCGGACAGCAGGCCGGCAAATCCCCTGTGAAGCCATCCTCCAACGGGCTTTAGTTGATACAGAACTTCTTTCCTCCACCAGACAAAACCACGAGAAGGAGCCATCATGGCACCCGCCGATTTCACCACCGGTGCCCGCCCGGTCAAAGCAGCCCGCGGCACTGATCTCACCGCCAAGTCCTGGCAGACCGAGGCACCGCTGCGCATGCTGATGAACAACCTGGACCCAGAGGTCGCCGAACGCCCGGATGACTTGGTGGTCTACGGCGGCACGGGCCGCGCCGTCCGCTCCTGGGCCGCGTTCGACGCCATCACGCGCACCCTGGAAACCATGGAGAAGGACGAGACCCTCCTGGTCCAGTCCGGCAAGCCGGTGGGCGTCTTCCGCACCAACGAGTGGGCACCGCGCGTGCTGCTGGCCAACTCCAACCTCGTGGGCGACTGGGCCACCTGGCCCGAATTCCGCCGCCTCGAGGCCGAGGGCCTGATGATGTACGGCCAGATGACCGCCGGCTCCTGGATCTACATCGGCACCCAGGGCATCCTGCAGGGCACCTTCGAAACCTTCGCGGCGATCGCCCGCAAGCTCTCAGGAGACGAGAACGGCACCCTCGCCGGCACCCTGACGCTGACCGGCGGCTGCGGCGGCATGGGCGGTGCCCAGCCGCTCGCCGTCACCCTGAACGACGGCGCCTGCCTGATCGTCGACGTCGACGAAACGCGCCTGCGCCGCCGCGCCGGCAAGCGGTACCTGGACGAGGTGGAAACGGATCTCGACGCCGCCATCGCCAAGGTGCTCAAGGCCAAGGAAGAGCGCCGCGGCTGGTCCGTGGGTTACGTCGGCAACGCCGCAGAGGTCTTCCCGGAGATCCTGCGGCGCCACAAGGCAGGTGAACTCACCGTGGACATCGTCACCGACCAGACCTCCGCACACGATCCGCTGAGCTACCTGCCCGAAGGCATCTCCGTTAACGAGTGGCACCGCGAAGCCGAGGCCGATCCTGAAGGCTTCACCAAGAAGGCCCAGGCATCGATGGCCCGGCACGTCCAGGCCATGGTGGAATTCCAGGACGCCGGTGCCGAGGTCTTCGACTACGGCAACTCCATCCGCGACGAGGCCCGCAAGGGCGGCTACGAGCGCGCCTTCGAGTTCCCCGGCTTCGTCCCGGCGTACATCCGCCCGCTCTTCTGCGAAGGGCTTGGCCCGTTCCGCTGGGTTGCCCTGTCCGGCGACCCGGAAGACATCCGTGTCACCGACGAAGCCATCAAGGAGCTCTTCCCGGACAACGCGCACCTGCACCGCTGGATCGACGCCGCCCAGGAGCGGGTCGAATTCGAAGGCCTGCCGGCGCGCATCTGCTGGCTCGGCTACGGCGAACGCCACAAGGCCGGCCTGCTCTTCAACCAGCTCGTCAAGGACGGCAAGGTCAAGGCCCCCATCGTGATCGGCCGCGACCACCTGGACTCCGGCTCCGTGGCCTCCCCGTACCGCGAAACCGAGGCCATGGCTGACGGCTCGGACGCCATCGCCGACTGGCCGCTGCTGAACGCCCTGCTCAACACCGCCTCCGGCGCCACCTGGGTATCCCTGCACCACGGCGGCGGCGTCGGCATCGGCCGCTCCATCCACGCCGGCCAGGTCTCCGTCGCCGACGGTACCGACCTCGCCGCCCAGAAGCTGGAACGCCTCCTCACCAACGACCCCGGCATGGGCGTCATCCGCCACGCCGACGCCGGCTACGAACGGGCCCTGGACGTCGCCAAGGAACGCGGCGTCCGCATCCCCATGAATGAGAGCAAGTAAAAGATGACCACGATTACCCACGAACCGCTGACCGTCACCCTTGGTCCCGCAGGCGTCACGCCCGAGGATGTGCTCGCCGTCGCGCGTCACAATGCCAAGGTGTCCATCGCGCCCGAAGCCCTGGAAACCGTCGCCACGGTCCGCGCCCACATCGACGACCTCGCCTCCAGCGACATCCCCGCCTACGGCATCTCCACCGGATTCGGCGCGCTGGCCAACCGCCACATCCCCAACGACCTTCGCACACAGCTGCAGAAGTCCCTGATCCGCAGCCACGCTGCCGGCATGGGTCCGGCCGTGGAGCGCGAGGTGGTCCGCGGAATCATGTTCCTTCGCGCCAAGACCCTGGCTTCCGGCCGCACCGGCGTGCGTCCGGTGGTCCTGCAGACCATGGTGGACGTCCTCAATGCGGGCATCACCCCCGTGGTCCGCGAGTTCGGCTCGCTGGGCTGCTCCGGCGACCTCGCCCCGCTGTCGCACTGCGCCCTGGTGCTCATGGGTGAGGGTGAGGCGGAAGGGCCCGACGGCGTGACGTACGGCGGGCGCGGAGAGCGGCCCGTCGCTGAGCTGCTGGCGGAGCACGGCATAGAGCCGGTCATCCTGGCGGAGAAGGAAGGGCTGGCGCTGGTCAACGGCACGGAGGGCATGCTGGGCATGCTCCTGATGGCCATCGCGGACCTCCGCCGGCTGCTGACGACGGCGGACATCACCGCCGCGCTCAGCGTCGAGGCCCTGCTGGGCACCGACCAGGTGTTCCTGCCGGAACTGCACGCGGCCCTGCGCCCGCACCCGGGCCAGGCAGCCAGCGCGGACAACATGCTCCGCGTGCTCTCGGATTCACCGATCGTGGCTTCCCACAAGGTGGGGGACTCCCGGGTCCAGGACGCCTACTCGCTGCGCTGCGCCCCGCAGGTGGCCGGAGCCGTCCGCGACACCGTCGACCATGCCGAACTGGTGGCCACCCGCGAGCTGGCGGCGGCCATCGACAACCCCGTGGTCCTGCCGGACGGGCGCGTCAGCTCCAACGGCAACTTCCACGGCGCTCCCGTGGCGTACGTCCTGGACTACTTGGCCATCGCCGTCGCGGACCTTAGCTCCATTGCCGAACGCCGCACGGACAGGATGCTGGACCCGGCACGTTCCCATGGGCTGCCCGCGTTCCTCGCGGCCGATCCCGGCGTGGACTCGGGCCTGATGATCGCCCAGTACACCCAGGCGGGGCTGGTCTCGGACAACAAGCGGCTGGCCGTACCGGCATCCGTGGATTCCATCCCCAGCTCGGCCATGCAGGAGGACCACGTGTCCATGGGGTGGCACGCTGCACGGAAGCTGCGCAAGGCAGTGGAGAACCTGCGCCGCGTCCTGGCCATCGAACTGGTGACGGCGGCACGGGCCCTGGACATCCGGGGCCAGCTTTCCGGCGGGAAGCTGGCTCCGGGACCGGCCGGCACCGCTGTGGTGGAAGTGCTGCGGAAGGTCGTCGACGGGCCGGGAACCGACCGGTTCCTTTCGCCCGAACTGGAAGCGGCGGACCGCCTGGTCGCCTCAGGCGAGGTGTGCGCGGCCGCTGAATCCGCCGTCGGCAGTCTCGCCTGACGCCGAAGGATCTTCAGCTGCTGCTTCAGTCCGGTCCAAGGAGTGGAATTTCCTGCGCCGCGGCCCGCCGCGGCGCAGAGAGTGTAGTAGAACTGAAGATGTAGTGAAAGTCACATCAACGAAGCTGTGGCGGCAGAACGATACAAAGGGGTAGAAGTTCAAATGAAAGCACGTGGGGCGGTCCTGTCGAGGCGCAATGCCCATTCCGCTACGGTGTCCGACTGGAAATCCCTCCAGGCCGGGGACCGTGTCGAGATCATCAAGCATGCGCATGTGGTGGCAGCCGGGGAAGTGGAAGAGGTGTCGCAGAGCGGCAACGTCCTGTGGCTTGTGCCGGCCGGACCATCAGGAGCGGCGGACAAGGAGCTCTTCCTGAAGTCCGACGGCGTGCAGGTCCGCCGCGGCTAGCGGTCCCACCAGCACCAACGAGAAATCCCCGTCCAGCCTTCTGGCTGGGCGGGGATTTCTGCTGGCAGCCGCGAGTGCGGCCGGGCGCGGCACTGGCTGGCAGGCGGATGCGGATCAGGCAGCGATGGACTCGTAGGTTTCGCCGAAGGGCACTGATTCGTCCAGGGCGACGGTGTAGCGGCCCGGGTGCAGCCGGGTGACCAGGATGCCGCAGGAGGCATCCTTTGCTGCAACCTCGATCAGCTGGGCGACGGCCTCTTCGAGTCCGGCATGCACCTGGCGGGCGCTGGAAAATTCCAGGCTGATGGACCGCTGGGCGGATCCTTCGGTGGTCTCGGAAGCGGCGGGGACCCGCTCCAAAGTGGCTGTAGTCATGTACTGAACTTTCTGTGTTTCGTGCCAAGATGGCACCACTATTCTACCGATTCCCGCCGATAATGTCAGATGTCTGGCCTTTGGGCAGCGGTCATAAAGCGTATGTTCGCAGGGATCCCAGGGTATGAACGACCATGGAAACGGGCCGTCGCGGGCTCCGAAAGCCCTAAAAAGACCTTAAGGAGAATTCGGTATGAAGATCATGCGCCTTGGCGATATTGGCAGCGAACAACCTGCCGTCCTGGTCCCCTCGGCGGACGGTGACCGGTATTTCAGCCTGCTTCCCCTCACGTCCGACGTGGACGGCGCGTTCCTGGCTGCCGGCGGCCTGGACAAGGCCAGGGACGCCCTGGAAGCGGGGGAGCTGCCGGTCCTGGAGGGTGCTGCTTCGCTTCGGATTGGTTCCCCGGTGGCCCGGCCCGGCTCAGTAGTGGGTATAGGAATGAACTATGCCGCCCATGCTGCGGAATCGGGGGCAGAGCCACCCACCATTCCCGTGGTCTTCCTCAAGCCGAGCAACACGGTTACCGGCCCCTGCGACCCGGCGCCTATGCCGCCGCGCTCCACCCGATACGACTGGGAAGTGGAGCTGGGCATCGTGATCGGCAAAGAAGCCAGCTACCTCGCCTCCACGCAGGAGGCGGCAGGTTGCATTGCCGGCTACGTCACGGCCAACGATTTCTCTGAACGTGAGTACCAGCTGCCCGGGGCCGGCGGACAGTGGACCAAGGGCAAGTCGCTGCCGGGTTCCACGCCCTTGGGTCCGTGGCTGGTTCCGGCAGACGGGATTGACGCCGGCAACCTGCGGCTGCGCAGCTGGGTGAACGGTGAGCCGCGGCAGGACTCTTCGTCGTCCGAACTCATTTTTGATGCCGCCACGCTGGTCCACCACTGCAGCCAGTACATGCGGCTGGAACCGGGGGACGTGATCCTCACGGGAACCCCGCAAGGCGTCGCCCTGAGCGGCCGTTTTCCCTACCTCCAGCCCGGCGACGTGGTGGAGGTAGAAGTGGAGGGCCTGGGCCGCCAGCGCCAGGAGTTGTTCCGGGCGCCGGCGGCCGTAACGGTTTAGCCGGCGTCTACTTAGCCGGTGTGGCCTAGCCGGCCTTGACGGCCAGGACCGGGCAGTCCGCCTCCAGCAGGATGCGCTGGGACGTGCTGCCCATGATCAGCTTGCCCACCGGGGTGCGGCGGCGCAGGCCAATCACGATCAGCTCAGCTTTGTGCTCCTCGGCGGCGTCCAGCACTTCGGCTGCCGCATCATGGCCCCGGACAGGGCGCTTGATGACGTGCTGGATGCCCTGGGTGGCGAGCCGCTGCTCGATGCCTTGGATGTCGTCGTCCTGCGCGAAGCGGTTATCCACTGCGGCTTCGCCCTTGGAGGAGTTGATCACCACCAGGGTGCTGTTGGTCTTGCGGGCCTCGGTGATGGCCTGGGTCAGGGCAGCTTCGCCTTCGGGGGTGGGGACATATCCCACAACGACGGTCATGGTTGCTCCTTATGGTCGGAATAGACGGCATTGTGGTTCGAGTGGACCGTATCTTCGGCTTCCGTGGCAAGGGCCGGTGCCCCGGCGGACTCAGCCCCGGCGGACTCAGCCCCGGCGGACTCAGCCCCGGCGGCAGGAACTGCAGCCGGACGCCTGCGCCGGAACATCCTGAAGGCAAACGGCCACACCAGGATGAGGGCGATGATGACATAGATGCCGACGGCGATCGGCTCACTGAAGAGCCCTGCCGGGTCGCCTGCGCTCAACTGCAGTGTCTTGCGGAGCTGCCCTTCGATGCGCGGACCCAGGATCACGCCGAGGATGAGCGGCAGGACGGGGAGTCCGAAGCGGCGCATCATGAACCCGAGCGCGCCCAGGACCAGCAGGATCACCAGGTCGAACGCCTGCAGGTTCACCGAGTAGGCGCCCAGCGTGGCAAAGAACAGGATGCCTGCGTAGAGGTACGGGCGGGGGAGCTGCAGCAGCTTGGCCCACAGCGGTGCCAGCGGCAGGTTGATCAGGAGCAGCAGCAGGTTGCCGATGAAGAGGCTGGCGATCAGCGCCCACACCAGGGGCCCTTCGCTCGCGAAGAGCTGCGGGCCCGGCTGGATGCCGTAGCTGGTGAACGCGGCGAGCATGACGGCGGCAGTGGCGTTGGTAGGCAGGCCCAGGGCGAGCATGGGGGTCAGGGTGCCGGCGGCCGCAGCGTTGTTCGCGGCTTCCGGACCGGCCACGCCCTCGATGGCGCCCTTGCCGAACTCCTCCGGGTGCTTGGTGAGGCGCTTCTCCGTGACGTAGGACAGGAAGGTGGGGATCTCGGCGCCGCCGGCAGGCAGTGCGCCGAACGGGAACCCGAAGACCGTGCCGCGCAGCCACGGCTTCCAGGAACGCTGCCAGTCCTTCTTGCCCATCCAGGGCTGGCCCACCGGAATGATGTGCATGGGGGTGCGGCGCAGGTGGGCCGCCACCCACAGGGCTTCGCCGACGGCGAAGATGGCAACTGCCACCACCACGATGTCCAGGCCGTCCGCCAGGAGCGGCTGGCCGAAGGTCAGGCGGCGCTGGCCGGTGACGGAGTCCATGCCCACCAGGCCGATTGCCAGGCCGAGGCCCAGGGATGCGAACCCGCGCAGCCGGGAGGAGCCCAGAACGGCGGTGACGGCGAGCAGGGCCAGGACCATGATGGCGAAGTAGCTGGGCGCGCCGAGGCTGACGGCGAACTTCACCACGATCGGTGCGCAGACGGCCAGCAGCGCCGTGCCGATGGTGCCGGCAACGAATGAGCCGATGGCCGCCGTCGCCAGCGCCTGCGCCGCCCGGCCCGCCTTGGCCATCTTGTTGCCTTCGATGGCGGTGACCACCGACGATGACTCGCCGGGCGTGTTAAGGAGGATCGAGGTGGTGGAGCCGCCGTACATGCCGCCGTAGTAGATACCCGCGAACATGATGAAGGCGCTGGTGGGTTCCAGCGCGTAGGTGACCGGCAGCAGCAATGCGACGGTCATGGCGGGGCCGAGGCCGGGGAGGACACCGACGGCGGTGCCCAGGATGACGCCGATCACGGCGTACAGGAAATTCATGGGGGTCAGGGCGGTGGCGAAACCGTCCATCAGGGAGGACCAGACGTCCATTACAGGATTCCTTCCAGGAGGCCGGCCGGCAGTGCGATGCCCAGGCCGAGGTAGAAGCCGTAGAAGGTGAGCAGGGACAGGGCAACGGAGATCAGCCCGTCCCGGATGTAGCGGCGGCTGCCGAGTGCCAGGACGCTGCCCCAGAACAGGACGGTCCCGGAGATGACCCAGCCGGCCCAGTCGATGAGCAGGATGTTGGCAATGAACGCTCCTGCCAGCGGCAGGATCGTCTTCCAGTCGGCGGGGTGGGTGAGGTCGACGTCCTCGCCGCCCTCAGCTTCGCCCTTCCCGCCACGCAGCACGTTGATGGCCAGCAGCACCGCACAGGCCACCAGCATGCCGGCCACGATGAACGGGACGGTCTTGGGCCCCACTGGGTCGGACTTCGAATACGGGGTTACCAGGCCGTTGGCGTCCAGGAAGACCATGACGCCGGCCGCCCCGAGCAGGAGTGCGACTCCCAGCTCGGAGCGGCCTTTCAGGCCTGTGGTCAGGGAGGTCACGCCAACCCAAGCTTGGTCAGGACGTCGGCGACCCGCTTGTCCTGCTCGGTGAGGAACGTCTTGAACTGGTCGCCGGTGATGAAGGCATCGGTCCAGCTGTGGGTCTTCAGCGCTTCCTTCCAGCCGTCAGTCCCGTGCATCTTCTCCAAGGCGGCGATCAGGGCAGCCTTGTCCTTGTCGCTGATGCCCGGAGGGGCCACGATGCCGCGCCAGTTGGTGAACACGAGGTCGATGTTCGATTCCTTCAGCGTGGGTGCGTCCACGCCGTCCAGCCGCTTCTCGCCGCTGGTGGCCAGGACGCGGACTTCGCCGGATTCGATCTGCTTCAGGTATTCACCGGCGCCGGAGGCGGCGAAGCCGAGCTTGTTGCCAAGGATCGCGGGCAGGAGGTCGCCACCGCCGTCGTAGGAGACGAAGTTGACCTTGGTGGCGTCGATGCCCACGGCGCCGGCAAGCTGCATCGGCAGCAGGTGGTCAGGGCCGCCGGGGGAGGAGCCGCCGCCAACGGCAATGGAGCCGGGATCGGCCTTCCATGCCTTCACCAGGTCGTCGATGGTCTTGTAGGGGGAGTCCTTGCTGACCATGATGGCGCCGGGCTCTTCGATGAGGCGGGCCAGCGGGGTGGTGTCCGTGAGCTTGGATTCGGACTTGTTGGTGTAGCTGGCGCCCACGACGCCCAGGCCCATGAGCATGGCCAGGTCGCCGTTGCCCTTTTCGTTGACCACGCGGGCCAGGCCTACGGTGCCGCCGGCGCCCGCGAGGTTGAAGACCTCGGTGTTGGTGGAAATCTTCTCGTCGTCGAGGACCTTCGCGGCGGCGCGGGCGGTGGTGTCGTAGCCGCCGCCGGGGGTGTTGGGGACCATGATCTGCAGGCCGGTGATGGGACCGGCAGCAGCGCCGGTGCTTTCCGAACCAGTGGAGCTCTTGCCGGTGGCACCGCAGCCGGTGGCCATCAGGGCGAGGCCGGCGGCGACGGCGGCGACTCGCAATGCGCGGATCTGGCGCATGGTGTTCCTCTTCTCATCAAAATCTGATCAGCATCGGCTGACTTGTGGTTTCGATGCTAGGGGCGGCGGTGACGGTGATCACTCTTGTGTACGCAGAGAAAGTTGTGTTCATTGCGTTCACGTTTCGTCGGACCCCACCGAAGGCCCTGTCAGCGGGGCTTGGGATATAGTTCCCGGTACCACCCACCCAAACTCCAGGAAGACCATTGTGACTCGACGACGAGGAATGTCCCTCGCGGGGCAGTACCTTCTGCTGCAGTTGCTGATCGTCCTGGCAGTCCTGGTGGGCGTGGTTGCCATCTCGCTGGCCCAGTCCGCGGCAGCCTTTGAACGTATCGAGGGGCGGCGCGCGCTCTCGGCGGCGGAGGCCCTGGGCGGAAACCCCACCGTGCGCGAGCTCCTGCCCGACGCCGGACCGCGGGGCGGCGCCGTCCTACCCGCCGTCGCGGAGTCAGTGCGGATCGTCTCCGGCTCCTCGCAGGTGGCGCTGGCCACCATGGACCGCACCGTGGTGGCGTCCTCGGATCCCAGCCTGCTGGGCCGGCCGCTGGAGCTCGGTGCCAGCAGGGTGATGGAAGGCCGGGCGTGGACCGGAGTGGTGGGCGGGGCGGCCACCCCGCTCCTGTCCGCGCACGTCCCGGTCCTCGACGACACCGGGCACATGATCGGGATCGCCTCCATCAGCCGCAACTACCCCACCGTCCTCGAGCGGCTGGGGGATGCCGTCCCGAACCTGCTTACCTACCTCGGGGTGGCCAGCGTACTCGGCGTCGCGGGCTCTTTCCTGCTCTCGCGCCGCGTCAAGCGCCAGACCCTGGGCATGGAGCCCAGCGAGATCACCGGCCTGGTGGAGAACCGTGAAGCCATGCTGCAGGGCCTGAAGGAAGGCGTTGTGGCCCTGGACCCGCATGAACGGATCACCGTGGCCAACGCCAGCGCCCGTTCCCTGCTCGGGCTCCCGGATGACTGCGTCGGCAAACGGGTGGCCGGCCTCGCCGTCGAACCCGCCCTGAAGGAAGTCCTCACCCGCGAACAGCCCGGGCCGGACCAGCTGGTGCTGGTGGGCGACCGGCTGGTGGTGATGAACCGGGTGCCCATCCAGTCCCGCGGCCGGGTGATCGGCTCGGTGACCACCCTGCGCGACCGCACTGAGCTGTCCGAGCTGGAGCGGGAGCTGGGCACCACCCGCACCGCCACGGACACGCTCCGGGCCCAGGCGCACGAGTTCGCCAACCAGCTGCACGTGATCTCCGGCCTGATCCAGATTGGCGAGTACGATTCCGTGGTCCAATTCGTCAACGGCGCAACGCTGGACAGGACGCGGCTCAACGACGAGGTCACCAGCCGGATCAAGGATCCCGCGCTGGCTGCCCTGCTGATCGCCAAGTCCAGCCTGGCCACGGAGCGCGGCGCGGTCCTGCAGCTGGATCCCGACTCCGCCCTGGAGAAGGTGGACGACGAGCTGTCGCGCGACCTCACCACCGTGGTGGGGAACCTGGTAGACAACGCGTTCGACGCCGTCACCGGACTTCCGCAGGCAGCCGTCACGGTCCGGGTGGAAGGCAAACAAGGCGGAGACGTCGTGGTGACCGTGCGGGACACCGGGCCCGGCATTCCCGGACCGTCCGCCGAGCATATTTTCCGTCAGGGCTTCACCACCAAGGACCCGGGCCCGGCCGGCAGCAGGGGCTTCGGGCTGGCGCTGTCCCGGGTGGTATGCCGCCGCAGCGGCGGGAACCTGACGGTGGCCAACGACCACGGCGCAGTCTTCACCGCCGTCCTGAAAGGAAGCAGTAATAAACCATGATCAAGGTCCTGATAGTCGATGACGACTTCATGGTGGCCAAGGTGCACGCCGGGTTCATCCAGCGCACGCCCGGCTTCACGGTGGTAGGCGCGGCGCACACCGGCGCCCAGGCCGTGGCCGAAACTGAACGGCTCCAGCCGGACCTGGTGCTGCTGGACATCCACCTCCCGGACATCAACGGCCTGGAGCTGATGCAGCGGCTGCGGGCGGTGGCCCCGGAGCTCGATGTGCTCGTCATCAGTGCGGCGCGCGAGGTGGAAACCGTGCGCAAGGCGCTGCGCGGCGGCATTGTCCACTACCTGATCAAGCCCTTCTCCCAGACGGACCTCCAGGAGCGGCTGGAGCATTACCGCAGCGCCTACCAAAGCCTGGCTGCGTCCAAGGACGTGGCTGAGCAGTCGGACGTCAACCGCGTCTTCGGCCTGGACCGCACCGAACGTCCGCTGCCCAAGGGCTGCAGCATCGAAACGCTGAAACTGGTGGAGGCCGCGCTGAATGCTGCCGCCGGCGACCTGTCGGCAGCCGAGGTGGCGGAAGAACTGGGCACCTCCCGCGTCAGCGCCCGCCGGTACCTGGAGTACCTGCACGACGAAGGCCTGGCGGAGGTGCGGCTCAAATACGGTGTGGGACGCCCGGAGCGCCGGTACGTGCTGAAGGGCGCCTGACCCGGCCGGCCTTGCCGGGGTTCCTTGCCGGGGCGCGGGTTCAGCGCAGCAGCGTGTCCAGCAGCCGGGCCGCCGTTTTGGCAGTGCGGCCGTCGACGTCGAAGTCCGGGTTCAGTTCCGCCACGTCGAGGTGCAGCAGCTTTCCGCTCCGGGCCACCTGCCGGCACACCGCCGCAATGACCGGCAGCGGAACCCCGTACGCGGCCGGGGCGCTCACGCCGGGGGCTACAGCCGCGGGCAGCACGTCCAGGTCGATGGTCAGGTAAAGGACGTCGATGTCCGCCAGGAAACCGGCCACGAAGTCCCTGACCCGCTCCGCCGCGCAGTCTTCGTCCAGCAGGTACCGGACGCCCAGCTTGTCCGCGGTGTCGAACAGGACCTTCGTGTTGTTGGGTTCCGAAATTCCGACGACGGCGTAGCGGAATTCGCGCCCGGCGTCCGCTTCGGCGCGGGCCATCTGGAGGAACGGCGTGCCGGAGCTGGGTACGGCTTCGTCCCTGAGGTCGAAGTGCGCATCGAGGTTGAGTACGCCCAGCCGCTGCCCGCCCTGCACCGCGGCGGAAGCACTGGCTCCGAGGTAGCTGGCGTAGGCGGTTTCGTGGCCGCCACCGAGGACAACCGTCAGGTGGCCGGCGTCGAGCAGGGCGGTGACCACATCGCCAAGCCGTTCCTGCCCCGCTTCCAGTGCTTCGCCGGCAACCACCACGTCGCCGGCGTCGCTGACCGTGCGGCCCAGATGGAAGGCCAGGGGGCCGAGCGCCTTGCGGATCGCGGCCGGAGCGGCGGCC
This sequence comes from Arthrobacter sp. E70, assembly GCF_058266945.1. Classification (NCBI taxonomy): domain Bacteria; kingdom Bacillati; phylum Actinomycetota; class Actinomycetes; order Micrococcales; family Micrococcaceae; genus Arthrobacter; species Arthrobacter sp. E70. The sequence goes on from NZ_JBYQFR010000021.1 coordinate 34,542, forward strand.
GCGCCGGTGCGGCCCTTGTTGCGCCGCACCCCCTCGTCGCTTGCGAAGCCCAGCAGGGCCACGGGCTTGGCACCCGGCCCAGGTGCGGTGGCGGGATTGAACGCGGCCACTGCCTGCCACCAGCGGCAGTGTTCGGGGCCGTCGCCGTCGAACCTTCCGGTCCAGGGCTGTGGCGGGACGTCGACGGCGGGGAGCGTGAAAGCCATGCCTCAAGCTCACCTCACGGTGGCGCTGAAAACCAGCGCCACCGCCGTCGTCCTGTCCGGGATCCAAGAACTCCACGGAACGTCAAGGCTTTGCGGGGAACGGCGGCCGGGATGGGTACGGGGGGATAGGGTGGGACCAGTCCGCCCTAAAGCGGCAGGAGGCTCCTGCGCCGGACCACGCAATAATCCCAGGCTGGAGAGCCCATGTTTGAAGCACCCGACATTCTTTTCGCCGCGGCCGGCGTGGCGGTTTTCGTCGCCGCGGTCCTGCCGAAGCTCCTGCGCGACATGCCGCTGTCCATGCCGATGGTGTTCCTCGGCGCCGGAACGGCCGCGTTCGCACTGATTCCGACGCTCCCCGACCCGAACCCCGTGGAGCACAGCAACTTCGTGATGCACCTGGCGGAGATCTGCGTGATCGTTTCGCTGATGGGTGCGGGACTGGCCCTGGACCGGCCCGTGGGCCGGAAGCGCTGGTCCACCACGTGGCGGCTGCTGGGGATCGCCATGCCGCTGTGCATCATTGCCCTCACCCTGCTGGGGATGTGGTTCCTGGGCCTGGGGCTTGGGGCCGCCCTGCTCGTGGCGTCCAGCCTGGCGCCCACGGATCCGGTCCTGGCCTCCGAAGTGCAGGTGGGTGAGCCGGCGGACCACGACGACAGCGCCGACAAGGAAGACGAGGTGCGGTTCGGCCTCACCTCGGAGGCCGGACTCAACGACGGCCTGGCCTTCCCGTTCGTGTACCTGGCCATCGCCATCAGCGTCGCCGGCGGATCGTCGTCCGGCTGGTTTGCCGGCTGGCTTGGGATGGATGTGCTGTGGCGGCTGGCCTTTGGCCTGCTGGTGGGATTCCTGACCGGGAAGCTGCTGGCCATGCTGTTCTTCTCAGCCCGCCGGGACAGCCTGCGGTTGTCCAACCACTCTGAGGGTTTCGTGGCGCTGTCCGCGACATTCCTGGCATACGGCCTGACGGAAATGGTGGAGGGCTATGGCTTCGTCGCAGTCTTCGTGTGCGCGCTGACCATCCGCGCAGCCGAGCGCACCCACGGCTACCACCGGATTTTGCACTCCTACGTTGAGCAGCTCGAACGGCTCCTGACCGTGGTCATCCTGGTGCTGCTTGGCGGTGCCATTGCCCGCGGCCTGCTGTCCGGGGTCGGCCTCGCGGAGCTGCTGGTGGCGCTGGCTTTCCTGCTGGTGGTCCGGCCGCTGGCGGGCTGGGTGGGGCTGCTGGGCGGCAAGACCGGTCCACGGGAACGGATTGCGCTCTCGTTCTTCGGTATCCGCGGGATCGGGTCCGTGTACTACCTGTCGTTCGCGCTGGACGAGGGCCATTTCGCGGACCAGGGGCAATGGCTCTGGTCCTTCGTGGGGCTGGTGGTGGCGCTGTCCATCGTGATCCATGGCGCGACCACGTCGCCGCTGATGAACCGGCTGGACCGGCTGCGGCAAAAGAAGGCGGTTGCGGTGTCCGGCGACGAGGGGCTGGCGCCGAACACCCCGGTATAGGCACTTCCAGAGACGACGACGGGCTGGTGCGGCCGATGCCGCACCAGCCCGTCGTGCCGGAAAGAGCTACATTCCCAGCGCGGCCTCGATCGGGCCAATGGCGAAGAACAGCGCGAACGCTGCGGCCACGGCCCACATCAGGGGGTGGATGTCCTTGACCCGCCCCTGCACGGTGCGGATCAGGACGTAGGCGATGAAACCGGCGCCCAGGCCGTTGGCGATGGAGTACGTGAAGGGCATCAGGGTGAAGGTCAGGAACGCCGGGATTGCGATGCCCCAGTCCTGCCAGTCGATCTTGCCCACCTGGGAAACCATCATGAAGCCCACCACCACCAGCGCCGGGGCCACTGCCTCGAACGGAACGAGGTTGATCAGCGGGGTGAAGAACATGGCCACCAGGAACAGCAGGCCGGTGACGATCGAGGCGATGCCGGTCCGGGCGCCTTCGCCGATGCCGGCGCCGGCTTCAACGTAGATCTGGTTGGAGGATACGGACGCACCGCCGCCGATGATGGCGCCCAGGGCGTCCACCTGGAGCACACGGTCGACGTCGGGGATGTTGCCGTGCTCGTCCACCGTGCCGGCCTCGTTGGCCAGGCCCACCATGGTGCCCATGGCGTCGAAGAAGATGCTGAGCAGGATGACGAAGGCCAGGAGCGTGGCAGCCACGAAGCCCAGGTGCTCGAAGGCGCCGAAGGGGTTGGCCTTGCCGATCAGGGAAAGGTCGGGCGCGGCCCAGCCGGAGAACGCGGGTGCCACCAGGGACCAGCCCTGCGGGTTGAAGTTCTTGCCGTCGAAGCTGGGGCCGATGTGCAGCGTGGTCTCAAGGATCACGGACAGCACGGTGGAGGTGATGATGCCGATCAGGATGGCACCCTTGACCTTCCGCACCACCAGGGCGATGGTCAGGATCAGGCCGAAAACGAAGACGGCCGTGGGCCAGCCCAGGAGCTTGCCTTCGAAGCCCAGGCCCACGGGCACTGTGGTCCCTGCCACGTCCGGGATACGCCGGACGAACCCGGCGTTCACCAGCCCGATCAGGGCGATGAACAGGCCGATGCCCACCACGATGGCGGTCTTGAGCCCGTCCGGGACGGCCTTGAAGACGGCGGTACGGAAGCCGGTGAGCACCAGGACCAGCATGGTGAGGCCGGAGAGGACCACCAGGCCCATCATGTCCGGCCAGGTCAGTCCGGGGTTGGTGGCCACAGTGACCGCCACGAAGGCATTGACGCCCAGGCCGGTGGCAAGTGCGAACGGATGCCGGCCCCACGCGCCCATGAGGATGGTCAGCAGGCCCGCGACGAAGGCGGTCACCGCTGCCACAGCGGTGAAGCCCAGCGTGGTGCCGCTGGAGTCGGGCCCGGACAGGATCAGGGGGTTCAGCACCACGATGTAGCTCATGGCGAAGAACGTGGCGAACCCGCCGCGGATCTCGCGGGAAAGGTTGGAGCCGCGCTCGGTGACCCTGAAATACCGGTCCAGGGCAGAGCCTTGCTTAAGCATTAGTCCTCCGGGGGAGTGTGTGGGGATACCTGCATCCTAAGGGACCGGCAGCAGTGGGGCGCGCAGATTCGCCTAGTCTGTAAGGAAGCCAACACAAGGAGCAGTCCCGCATGCGTTCCACCCGCCGCCCTTTCCTGAGCCTGCTGCTCGGTCTCCTCATCGTTGCCGCCTCTGCCCTGGGCCTGGCCGGCCCGGCGGCGGCGCACGATGCCGCAGAGTCCACCAGCCCGGCGCAGGGGGCAACGCTCGCGGCCCCGCCGGACGAGGTGTCGGTGACGTTCAGCAACAAGCCCTTGGGTATCGGCGCGTCCTTCTCCGTCAAGGACGCATCCGGCACCGAATGGGCAGACGGGTCCGTGCAGATCGTGGACAACGTGGCCACCCAGAAGCTTCGGCCGGGCGGCCCGGCCGGCGTGTACACGGTTGCATGGCGCGTTGTCAGCTCTGATTCCCACCCCATCGAGGGGACATTTGCTTTCACCGCCGCCGCCGGGGCTGCGGGTTCTTCCGCGCAGCCCACGGCAGGAAGTTCGACGACGGCGGGCACAGTCCCGGGCATGGGCACCGCCCGGCCCGGGGTGACGGAGGAGCCGTCCGCGCCGGCCAGTGCGGGCGAGCCGTTCCAGTGGAGCATCGTGATCTTTGCAGCCGTGGCGGTGGGCCTGCTCGCCGCCCTGGGCATCCTGGCACGGCGGCGGCTCAGCGGCGACGCCGATAACGGCGTCGGGGACAACATGGACGGGGAGTAACCCGCGGCGGCGGGATCCGGCGCGTCCGTCAGCAGCCCAGCATGGCAAGGCTTCCCGTTGCCGGGAAGCCGCCGCCGTGCGGATTTACCCTGGCGGAGATCGCCTGGCCCACGGTCTTGGCCTGGCGGAGAACTTCCTTGGGCGAGGGCGTGATGAGTTCCCCGACCCCTACAAGGTAGATGCCGATGGCCCGCATGGCCGCCGCCACGTTCCGGCCTACCGCCAGGCCGAAGTCGTTGATCATGCGCCGCAGCTGGCTATGGGCGCAACGGGTCAGGACGATATGGTCCGCCACCAGGAGGCCCGTGGGGGTGTGCACCTGCCACTGCGGCGCGCCGGTGCCGTCCGCCGGTCCCAGCATGGTGAGCTGCACGGCGCGCGTCGTGTTCCGGATGTCCACGCTGTGGCTGGCGGCGTAGTTGCGCAGGTGGCGCAGGATCTCGTTGCGTTCACGCAGGGTGTCTGAATCCGCGGCGTCGCAGCGCTGCAGGGAGGTTGTGTTGGCAGGCTGCCCGGCGCCCAGGAGGTCCAGTCCGTCCACCACAATGGAGTCCACACCGTGCCGCCGCAACTCAGCGGCCACGGCCAGCCCTGACAGGCCCGTGCCAATGATGACAGTGGTGGTCTGTTCGGTCCCGGCACTCCCAGGCATGCTTGACACTACAGTTTCCCTCCTTCGAAGCTTCGTCAGGTGCCGGCATCCTCGCCGGCGCGCCTGCCGGTGCCACCCAGGCACGGCCGCAGCGCATGGCCGGGAGCGTGCTGACAGGAAGTGGCAGTCGGCGTCCCGGACCAACAATGTCCTGAAGACTACAGAACAATCGCGCCCGTGGGTAGCCCGAAACGCCAAGATTCTTCCCACGCTGAAGGCGCTTTCCGCGCCGCGGCCCGCGGCCTGTGGATAAGCGGCTTTCAGGGCCCGGCCGCGCGCTTGCTAAGCCGGATGCTACGGAGAATAGTGAGGACTGGGAGGCGGATTTTCCCCGCGGTTGCGGCTCCGGGCCGGGCGCACGGGGCGAAGCCCGTTTTCTGGCAGAATAGCCGCAACATCAGGCAGTTACGCGAGGAGGCGGCCCCCATGGGCGCACATGAGTTGCATCCGGACCCTGCACAGGACGGCCGTGGGGTATCGGCCGCTCCAGAGGGCATCGTGGTGGGCGTTGACGGCTCCGAACACGGCCAGTGCGCCTTGGTGTGGGCTGCGCGGGAAGCCCAGCGCCGCCGTCGTCCCCTGCACATTGTCACCGCCTACTCAGTGCCGATCTTTGCGGCGTCCGGCCTGGACGGCGGCTACGCCACGGTGGATGACTCCGTTATCCGTGAGGGCGCCGAGGCCATCGCCAAGCAGGCCCTTGAGAAAGTTTCCACGTACGACATCGATGCCACTTCGTCGGTGGAAAACGGCGACGCCGCCGGAGTGCTGCTGGAGATGTCCGGAAGCGCCGAACTCCTGGTAGTGGGCACTCGGGGGCGCGGGGGTTTCGTGGGCAGGCTCCTTGGCTCGGTGAGCAGCGCGCTGCCCGCACACGCCAAATGCCCCACCGTCACCGTCCCGTTGTTCTGTTCGGACCGGCTCGGCGAGACCACCGAGGACCGGCGCATCAAGGCCGAGCAGGCCAAAGCCGGGCACCGGCAGGTGGAGAACGTCGTGGTGGTCGGTGTTGACGGCTCCGAGCAGGCACGGGTTGCGGTCCTGGAGGCCGCCGACCAGGCTGGGCGCCTCGGCGCTGCCCTCCGCGTCGTCTGTGCCGTTCCCCAATACAGCGGTTCCCTCGCGTGGGTCCCGGCGCCGATGGACCGGAAGGCCCTGTTCGACGATATCCGGACCACTTTGGACGCCGGCATGGCCTGGCTTCGCAGCCACTACCCCCACCTCCAGGCCGACTACGAGCTCAGGGACGGCTCTCCGGTTGACGTGCTCGTGGAGGAAAGCCGGCACGTCGAGCTGGTGGTAGTGGGCACCCGCGGCCGCGGCGGCTTCACCGGCATGCTGCTTGGCTCGACCTCCGACGGCGTGCTCCATCACGCCAAGGGGCCCGTCATGGTGGTGCCGGACCGCGAGGACCCGCGCCTTGCAGACCGTGCGCGGTTCGGTCCGATGCTCGGAGACGCCGCCTAACCCGCCCCTGTTCCCACACGAGGACACGGACATGCAGCGGCACGGGATACCTGGCGGCGGGCCCGATGGGCTTGTCCGGAACCTGCGCATGGTCGATGCAGGCCTGCTTGCGCTGGTGGGCGGCAAGGCCGCCAACCTTGGGGAACTGCTTGCTGCCGGGTTGCCGGTCCCGGAGGGCTTTTGCCTCACCACCACGGCCTACCGGCAGGTGGTCTCCGGCTCCGGAGCCGTGCTTCCCGGCCTGGCCGCGGTATACGCCGCCCTCCAAACCGCAGGGGATGCGGCCGCCAAGGAACCTCCGGACGTCAGCGGGCTGGCGGGAGCGGCCCGTGCGGCCATCCTGGCCGCGCCCGTTCCGGCCGCGGTGTCCGACGCGGTGGCGCAGGCTTATGCGGCACTCGGGCCTGACGTGCCGGTGGCGGTCCGGTCCTCGGCCACTGCCGAAGACCTGCCGTTCGCAAGCTTCGCCGGCCAGCAGGAGACCTACCTCAACGTGGTGGGGGTGCCTGCGCTCCTCGACGCCGTCCAAAAATGCTGGGCCTCGCTGTGGACCGACCGGGCAACTGCGTACCGGGCCAGCCTGGGAATCGATCCGGCCGGCGTGGCCCTCGCCGTGGTGGTCCAGCGGATGGTGGACGCGGACACGGCGGGCGTCATGTTCACGGCGAATCCCCTCACCGGAAGCCGGCGGCAAACTGTCATCGACGCCAGCCCGGGGCTCGGCGAAGCCGTGGTGTCCGGGGCGGTCAACCCGGACCATTTCGTGGTGGATGCACTGACCGGCAAGGTGCTGGAACGGAAGACCGGCGATAAGGGCATGGAGATCCGGCCCCTTCCCGGCGGCGGAACGGAGGTCCGGCAGTCGCGTGCCGCCAGCGGGACACCGTGCCTGACAGACCCCCAGGTGGCGGGGCTGGTGCGGCTGGGGCAGTTGGCCGAAGCACATTTTGGTGCCCCGCAGGACACCGAATGGGCCATCGACAGTGCGGGCGCCCTCTGGCTCACGCAGTCGAGGCCTATCACCACGCTCTACCCGGTCCCGAAGAGCAACGGCGCAGCGGGGAACGTCCCGGCCGGCAGGAACCCTGTCGGCGGCACCCGGGCCTACCTCTGTTTCAGCCTCGCCCAGGGCCTCACCCGTCCGCTCACGCCCATGGGTCTTGCGGCGGTCCGCCTTATCGCCTCTTCCATCGCCACCGCCGCAGGCTTCCCTGTGCCTGACCCGAGGCGCGGGCCGTCGCCGTACGCCGAGGCCGGGCAGCGGATCTACGTCGACTTCACCACTCCCATTCGCAGCGCCGTGGGCCGCCGGATCGTTCCGCGGGTTTTCGACATCATGGAGGCCCGGACAGCGGCGGTCATGCGCCAACTGTTCGAGGACCCGGCATTTTCGGTGACCACGAGGACGCCCTTCGGGCTGCTGCGCCACGTGGCGCCCGTGGCAGCGCGCGCCAAGGTTCCCTCCACCCTCCTTCGTGCGCTGGTCCGGCCGGAGGCGGCCCTCCGACGGTTGGACCGCTTCACCAGGGAATTCGAGGCCTCCCTGGTGCTCGACGACGCTGCCGGCCCGCTGGCGCGCCTTGATCACGCCGAGTCACTTTTGGGCTCACGCCTGTTCCTGATCGTTCCGACTGTTCTTCCCCTTCCGGCACTGGGGTTCGCGATGCTCGGCGTTGCGGGAAAACTGCTGGGCGGAAACCCGTGGGATGAACTGCAGCCGGTGATCCGCGGCCTGCCGAACAACATCACCACCCAGATGGACCTGGAACTGTGGCACCTTGCGGAAGCAATCCGCGACGACCCCGAGTCACGCAGCGCCCTCATGGCCGGGGACAACGCCGTCCTGGCGGAAGCTTTCCACACCGGGCAGCTGCCGGCCCGCCTGGAGGCCGGGCTGACCCGGTTCCTGGACAGGTACGGGCACCGGGCCGTGGCCGAAATCGACGTGGGACAGCCGCGCTGGTCCGAGGAACCGGCGCACATCCTGGGCATCCTGGCCAACTATCTGCGGCTGGACAACCCTGCCCTCGCGCCGGACGTGCAGTTCAGCAGGGCAGCCGAGGAAGCGGAAGCGCAAGTGGAGCAGCTCGCCACCCGCGCCGCCGCCCGTGGCAGGATCCGGGGAATGCTGGTCCGGGCCGCGCTGCGGAGGGCGCGGCTGTTCGCCGGCCTGCGGGAGCTGCCCAAATACCAGCTTGTGGTGGGCCTGGGGGAGGTCCGCCGGCAGCTGCTGCTGGTGGGGTCGGAACTGGCGGGCACAGGCAGGCTCGAACGGCCGGATGACGTGTTCTTCCTGGCCTTCGACGAAGTCCGGCAGGCGCTTACAGGGACGGGAGGAACGCCGGTCCCGGACCTGCGGCCACTCGTGGCGGCGCGGCGCGGGGACTACGACCGTGAGCTCGCGCGCCGCCACATCCCCAGGGTGCTGCTCTCGGACGGGACGGAACCCGAGGCGGTGCGGACCGCCGTCGGGAATGCCGCCGAAGGAACCCTCTCGGGCAGCCCGGCCTCGGCAGGGACGGTGACCGCATGTGCACGCGTCGTCCTGGACCCCGTGGGTGCGCGCCTCGAGCCGGGGGAGATCCTGGTGGCCCCGTCCACGGACCCCGGGTGGACACCGCTGTTCCTCACGGCGGGCGGCTTGGTGATGGAGATGGGCGGCCCCAATTCGCACGGTGCGGTGGTTGCGAGGGAATACGGCATTCCTGCCGTCGTGGGGGTTCCGGAGGCCACCCGTGTGATAGCTACCGGACAAAGAATAACGGTCGACGGCGGATCGGGCACCGTGGTGCCGGAGCGCGCGGCAGCGCTGCAGGATTAGGGCGTTCCCACGCGTATGGACTGCCTGCACCGGCGTACGCTTGACCTATGGGCTCCAACGGACCGGGTTCCAGTCAACAGCTCCAGCGAGGGAACAGGCTAGGCCGCCGGGCATGGCTGCGGTGGCTACCGGCCGTCGCGGCGCCTGCGGTGATCGCCGCGGGGGTCCTGGCCGGGTCCATCCCCGCACGTGCCGGTGACCCCCTTCCCGCCAAAACGCCGGCGCAGGTGCTTGAGCTGCTGGCCAGCCACCAGGTGCAGTCCTTCTCCGGAACCGTGGAGCAGTCCTCGGAGCTGGGACTGCCCGAACTGCCCCCCGCAGGGAAGCCCACCGGGCCGGCGTCCGCCAGCGGTGCGGCCCCGGTGATCGAATTGCTGTCCGGAGACCACACCGCCCGCATCTACGTGGACGGCAAAGACAATGCCCGTCTGCAGGTGGTGGACCAACTGGCCGAGCGGGACGTGATACACCATGGCAACGACGTCTGGTTCTACTCATCGAAAGACAACAGTGCCGCGCACCTGACTCTCCCTGCGCACACCGGGGACACCGCCGTCCCGGATGAGGGGCGGCTCATGCACGCCATCCCCACTCCCGGCGACCTGGCCCAGAAGTTCCTGGCGAAGGTTGAGCCCACCACGTCCGTTACTGTCGGCCCGGACGTAGCCGTCGCCGGCCGGGCAGCCTACAACCTGGTCCTTGAACCGCGGACGGATGCAACCCTGGTAGGCCGCGTCACCGTCGCCGTTGACGGCAGGAACGGGATGCCCCTCTCCGTCCAGGTGACCGCCCGCGGAGCCGACAAGCCCGCCTTCCGTTCCGGCTTCACCAGCCTGTCCCTTGGCGCGCCGGACCCGTCGCTGTTCAGCTTTGCCCCGCCGCCGGGCAGCACTGTCAAGGAGATCCAGGTCCCGGAAAAGTCCCACCTGCCCGGCAGCTTCCACGAGCCCGGCATCGCCATCACGCCCGACCAGTTCTTCGCGCAGATGGCCAAGGGCCACCCCTCCGTGACGGGCAAGTCCTGGGATGCGGTGGTGGGCCTGCCCGCCCAGGCCTCCTCCGGCTCGCCCGCCGAGTCGCTGTTGCGCGATCCGCTCCTGTCCCAGGCCGCCGTCGTCGTTCCCGGTGGGCACCTGCTCTCCACCGCACTGCTGAACGTGCTCATCATGGACGACGGGCGCGTCTTTGCCGGGATGGTGCCGCCGGAAAGGCTCCAGGCCGTGGCAGCTGCGGGCCAGTGAGAACGGCCCAGTGAGCATGGCACAGTGAGAACGGCCCAGTGAGCACGGCCTTGGGGTCCGCCGGCCTGGCGGTCGAAACACACGGCCTGAGCAAGCGGTTTGGCCAGCAGCTCGCCGTGGACGGCGTGGACCTGGCCGTCCCGCATGGATCCGTGTTCGGATTCCTGGGCCCCAACGGATCCGGCAAGACAACCACCATCCGGATGCTGCTTGGCCTTGCGGCCGCCTCTGCCGGCACGGTGAGCCTGCTCGGCCTGGAGATGCCGGGCAGGCTCCATGAGGTACTGCCGCGAGTCGGTGCCCTGGTGGAGGGCCCCGCCTTCTATCCCTTTCTCTCGGGCGCGGCGAACCTCCACCGGCTCGATTCCGCCAGCCCCCACACTGTCCCTGCCACGCGCAAGGCGCGGGTGGAGCGCGCCTTGGAACGGGTCGGGCTGGGGCATGCAGCGGGCAAGCGCGTCCACGCCTATTCCCTGGGGATGAAGCAGCGCCTGGGGATAGCCAACGCACTGCTTTCGCCGCGCGACTTGCTGGTGCTGGACGAGCCCACCAACGGACTGGACCCGCAGGGGACCCGCGAGGTACGCCACCTGGTGCGGTCATTGGCCAACGAGGGAACCACCGTTTTCGTGTCCAGCCACCTGCTGGCCGAGGTGGACCAGATCTGTACCCACGCTGCCGTGATGAGTGCCGGCAGGCTGGTGGCCCAAGGGCCGCTGGCTGAGCTGCGGCAGGCAGGAAACACCCTGATCCGGCTTGTTACCCCCGACGGCGGCCAGGCACGGCAGGTGCTGGCAGGGCTTGGGCTGGACGCGGAGCCGGCGCCGGGACAGGGGCTTTCAGGACCGGGGCTTTCAGGACAGGAGTTTCCGGGACGGGCAGCGGCATCGGCGCAGTGGCAGGTACTGGGGCAGGGGCAGGCACTGGGGCAGGCGGACGGCGAAAGCATCGTTGCGGGGCTGGACGGGCGGTCTGCTCTCCTCCCGGAGGAAGTGGTGGCGCAGCTTGTCCGCGCCGGCGTCCGGGTCCGGGGCTTCGCCGTCGAGCGTGAAAGCCTGGAGGACCGCTTTGTTGCCCTCACGGGGGAAGGATTCGACGTTGCCCAGTAGCGTACCCGCGGACACGCCGGACGCGGCCGCGGCAGTCAGGCCCGCACAGGTACCCGCGCCGCGAAGCTCCGGGCTCTCCCTGCTGGGCTCGGAACTGAAGGTATTGTTCGGGCGGCGTCGGACCTGGGCGCTGCTGCTGGCGCTGGCTGCCATCCCGGTGCTCATCGCCGTCGCCGTGCGGGTTTCTTCCGCGGTCCCGCCCGGACGCGGGCCCGCTTTCCTGGACCGGATCACCCAGAACGGCCTGTTCGTGGCCTTCACGGCCATGTTGGTGTCAGTCCCCCTGTTCATGCCACTCGCGGTGGGGGTGGTGGCGGGGGACACCATCGCGGGGGAGGCGAACCTGGGCACCTTGCGGTACTTGCTCGTGGCACCGGCCGGGAGGGTGCGGCTGCTCCTGGTCAAGTACGCCGGCGCGCTCGCCTTCTGCGTGGTAGCACCCCTGACCGTGGGGCTTGCCGGGGCGGCCATCGGGGCGGCACTCTTCCCCGTGGGCCCGGTGACGTTGCTGTCCGGGGGCGTGGTCCAGCCGCCCGAAGCCGCCCTCCGCATTGTGCTGATCGCTGCATACCTTGCGGTGTCCCTGGCGGGTCTCTCCGCGATAGGGCTCTTCTTGTCCACCCTGACCGTGGTTCCGGTCGGTGCCATGGCGGCCACCGTGGTGGTGTCGGTGGTCTCGCAGGTACTGGACCAGCTTCCCCAGCTGGAGTGGCTGCACCCCTGGCTGTTCAGCCACTACTGGCTGGGGTTCGGCGACATGCTGCGCCAGCCGCTGCTGTGGGACTCATTTGCCAGCAACGCCCTGCTCCAGGCCGGGTACATCGTGGTGTTCGGCGCACTCGCCTACGGCCGCTTCGTCAGCAAAGACATCCTGAGCTGAGGGGCGGGTACCTGGAGGGGCCGGCTTCCCGGGGACCTGTTCAGTACCGGGCCGCGTACGGGTAGAGGTCCATCCCCACCATGGAGCTGATGGACGACACCGTGATGCCCTCCTGCGGATTCAGCGCCTGAACCACCTGTCCGTTCCCCAGGTAGATGGCCACGTGGTAGAAGTTGCCCGCCGAACCCCACACCACCAGGTCGCCACGGCGGGCCTGGGAGATGGGAACGTGGACCGGGGCTGCGGCGTACTGCTGGGTGGCCGTGCGCGGAAGGTAGGTCCCGGCCGCCGCGAAGGCGTTCTGCACCAGTCCTGAACAGTCAAAGCCGTACAGGCCCGTGCCGCCCCACTGGTAGTAGTACGGAGCGCCGACCTTTCCAAGCGCTACGGAAATGGCCACTTCGTACGAGCCTGTCCCGCTCGACGGAGCGGGAGCTGGCGCCGGCGCGGGCGCGGGTGCCGGTGCGGGTGCAACGGGGGCCGGAGCGGGAGCAAGAGGCGCAGGTGCAACCGGCGCGGGAACAGCAGGGGCCGGTGCCGGGGCGGGAGGCGCAGGAGCAGCCGGAACCGGGGCAGGCGCGGCGGGAGCTGGAGCGGCCGGGGCCGCATCCCGCGCAGGGGAGTTCCGCGGCGCTGCAGTGTCCGTGGCTGCAGCATCCTTCGCTGCCTGGTCCTGCGCCAGCTTGTCGGCAGCCGCCTTGTCGGCAGCCGCCTTGTCGGCCTCAGCCGAGAGCGCTGCGAGCCGGGCTTCTTCACGCTGCCGGTCCAGCGCGTCCACCCGGGCCGACTCCAGCGCCACTGTAGTGTTGCGAAGCTGTGCCAGTTGGTCCACCAGGACCGTCCGCTGCGCCTTCGCATCGGCCACGGCCTTGGCCTGCGCGGTGTTTGCCTGCTCCGCCTGGGTTTTGCGCTGCTCCGCAGTCCTGGCCGCGTCATCCGCGGCCTTGCCGGCGTCCTCGGCGGCTGCGGTCAGGGAGCGGTACGCGGTGGCGGCCGCGTCTGCAGCGTCAAAGGCCCGGCTGCGGCTGGCCGAAAGTGCTTCGAGCGTGGCCGCCTGCTGCAGGGTCTCGCCGCCGCTGGCCAGGGTTCCGAGGGTGGGGTTCAGCCCGCCATTGCGGTACAGGTCCCCAGCGAGCTGGCCTACCTGCTTCCGGGTTTTGTCCTGCTGCTCCCGCGCGGCGGAAGCGCGCGCGGCGGCAAGCGAGGCGGCGGCCGTCCTCTGTTGCAGTTCCACGAGCGCTTCGCTGTAGGCGTTGTTGGCCTGCATGGCTACCGCGAACGAGGCTTGCTGGGCCGCTGCCGCCTCAGCGAGGATGCCTTCGATCGCCGTCACCTGGTCTGCGGTGGCAGCCTCGCTGGCCTTCGCCGCGGCGATGTCCTCCGGCGAGGGAATCTCCCGTGAAGCCGGGACAGCCAAGGACGGTGCAAGCGCCGGCACAGCGGCTGCGGGCGTTGTAGTGGACGCCAAAAGTACGACGCCGGCGCATAGCACGGCCGTCCTGCGTCCCAAGCCGGGTAAAGCCATCTGCAAAGACCTCGCAACGGTAAGGCTGGGAGGTCCTGGATGTGGCACGTGTGTGCCCCTCAGCTGCCCGCCAGCAGTCCGAGGTTACGCCAGCGTTTGCACTTTAGCAACAGCAGTCACATCAGTAACATAAACCACAGCTGTGTCATTCGTGCGGACGTTCCACCCCGCGTGTCGCGGTCACGCGTGCTGGTGCGCCTCGTGCTCGGAGTGGCTGGCGGGTTCCAACTGGAACGTGCAGTGGTCCGTATCGAAGTGCGATCCCAGGCAGCTGATCAGCTTGTCCAGGAGCTGGTCGGCGCCCCGGGCGTTAAGGACCCCGTCCTCCACCACCACGTGGGCCGAGAAGACCGGAACGCCGGACGTGATGGTCCAGATATGGATGTCATGCACGTCGGTGACGCCGTCGACGGACAGGATGTGTTCCCGGATCATCTGGACCTCCACCCCTTTGGGGCTGGCCTCGAGGAGGACGTCCACCACGTCCCGCAGCAAACTCCAGGCCCGTGGCAGGATCAGCAGCGCGATCAGGACGGACGCAATGGTGTCCGCCGCCTCGAAACCAGTGACCATGATGACCAGCGCCGCAACGATGACCGCGACTGATCCCAGCAGGTCACCCAGCACTTCGAGGTAGGCGCCCCGGACATTCAGGCTTTCCTCCTGTGCCCCGCGCAGGATCACCAACGACACCAGGTTGGCTACGGCACCCAGGATGGCGGCAAACAGCATGATGTCCGTCTGCACCTCCGGCGGCGCCCCGAACCGCCTGACCGCCTCCGTGAAAATGACCACTGCGATCACGATCAGGATGAGTGCATTGGCCAGTGCGGCGAGCACTTCGGCGCGTTGGTAGCCGTAGGTCCGTTGGTCGCTCGCCGGTCGTCCCGCGATCCACGTCGCCAGCAGGGCGATGGTGACGCCCGCCGCATCGGAGAGCATGTGGCCGGCGTCCGCCAGCAGGGAGAGCGACCCGGACAGGACGGAACCAACGATTTGGATGACGACGACGCCCAGCGTGACACCCAGGACGGCCAGCAGGCGCTTTCGGTGCCTGCCAGTGGCGGTGATGCCGTGCGCGTGGCTGTGGTCGTGTCCCATGCTTACAAGGCTAGCCCCAGCCCAGCTCGTGGAGCCGTTCGTCGGAAATGCCAAAGTGGTGTGCGATTTCGTGGACCACGGTCACGGCCACTTCATGAATGACATCCTCGCGTGAGCTGCAGATGTCCATGATGGGTTCGCGGAAGATGGTGATGCGGTCGGGGAGGGAACCGGCATCCCACCAGGAATCGCGTTCAGTCAGCGGAACCCCTTCGTACAGTCCCAGCAGCACGGTTTCGGGGTCTTCGCCAGGTCCTGGGACGTAGTCGTCCTCGATGAACACGGCTACGTTGTCCATGGCGCGGGCGAGCTTCTCCGGGATGCTCTGCAGGGCATCCTCGACGGCTGCTTCGAACTCGTCCGCCGACATGTTGAACCCGGAAGGCTCGTGCGGGCCGCCGGGAACGATGGGCAGGCCCGGCGGGAGATTGGCTGGCATATCCCGACT